>CAYRND010000272.1:0-2503 GCA_964425365.1 uncultured Phycisphaeraceae bacterium | reverse complement strand
CCCCATGGTTCTCCACCTCAAGCCCCGAGCCTCAAGCCTCAAGCCGCTTCACGCCCCACAGCCATCTGCGGATAAAAACCCTCTCCTCCGCATGCGCTGCAGGCGAAGATACCTGTGCTCACAGCGATCGAAGCAACACTTCAACAGAACAGCGGTTTTGATAACCGCCCGCTGGCCTGGACTGATCTGCCCTCACTGACGGTTCTGTGGGACCGACCGGCAGCCCATCTGCCTCTCAAGCCCGAACCAACAGATTTGCTAACCTGTTCACCCTCAACCTTACTTATCTAAACGAAGATTCCTGCAAACTGCTGTCAAATATGTAATTAACACGCAATTCCTGTATCCGCAACCCTCTAGTTTCACTTTTTAACTTGATTTCACCATGCGGTGAAATAATAATGAATAGTGAAAAAAGTGTCGATAATTTCATTGAATGACAGAGTTTCACCGTGTGGTGAAAAGTTCATCTGGAGTGAAACATGGGCCGGGATAGGGTAAACGATGCGATTACATGGATCCGGCGGGTGGGATGTGAATCCCAGGCGTTCGACGTGACTCAGCTTGAACAGGTACCGCAGCACCGGTCTCATGGCGTTGTGACTATTCGACCTGATGGTGATTTGCCGCCTGTCAGACTACGGGTCGAAACCAGAAGTCGGCTGACACCGCGGGAGGCGATTGCCTTGGCGACAGTACTCGGACGCACCAGCGAAGAGGCCATCACGGTGGTGTGCTGTCCTTTCATTTCGCCCCGTGTGGCGGAGATTCTGACACACGCAGGCGTGGGGTACGTCGATCAGGGCGGCAACGCCCGCATCGCCGGGCGTGGGTTCTTTCTGCATGTCACCGGCCAGGATAACCCCTCGCCGGATACCCGGCCACTGTCGAATCCGTTTGCCTCCAGGTCCAGTCGGATTGTCCGACTTATGCTGGAAGAGCCCATGCGCATGTGGCAGGTGCAGGAACTGGCACGCGAGGCGGATGTCAGCATCGGGCTGGCGTCCAAAGCCAAGCAGGCATTGATGGAAGAAGGTTACCTGCGGCCACCAGAGGGTGGCCTGCGTTTGAGTGATCCCGTAAGTCTTCTGGAGAGCTGGTGCAGGCGATACACGAATCGCGATGAGACGGCCAGTTGCTACGTGATGTCGGATCAACGCGAGATGGTCCGGCGACTGGCCGAATGGTGCGACCGTACGGAAGTCAACTGGGCACTGTCGGATTTCAGCGGTGCGTGGCGCCTCTCACCGATGGTACGCCACACGCAGACCAGCTTCACTCTGTCCAGCATGGTATTGGACCAGCGGCGATGTGAGTTGCTCGAACATCTGCACGCCAGGGTCGTGGACAGCGGTGCGAATCTGTCGCTGCGATTCACAGATGATCCGTATACCTTCTACAAGTCCCGCATCGTCGATCAGGTAAAGGTACTCTCACCGCTGCAGTTGTATCTCGACCTGAAAATCAAACACGGCCGGGGCGAGGAAGCGGCCGCCGCGATTTACGATCAACATCTTCGCGAATGCTTTACGGCCTGTCTCGATGACAATGCCGATCGGAGGGCTGCTCGTGACAGATAACCGGGATCAGCGGGATATCCAGGTCGACGCCAGCTATTGTGTACTCATCGACGTGTTGACAGTGTTGGGTGCATATGTTGATCAGATGGTCATTGTGGGCGGCTGGGTGCCTGAGCTGGCGTACCCGAAGTCGGGGCACATCGGCTAATTGGATGTGGACCTGGCACTTGACGGCCGTCGCATCCAGCCAACGGCCTACAATACGATTCGATGGCGATTGCTGGATGCCGGTTATCACGAGAAGTCGCCGGATATCACCAATATCTTTGAACGTGAGGTGGAGCGGACCGGCCTGACCATCACAGTGAAACTCGATCTGATCACGGGTGAACATGATGGACCGGTCACTGTACGCTCACACCAGCACATTCACGGAATGAACGTCTCGAAACTTCGTGGAACGGACCTCGCCCTGGATCACACGATCGATGTGCTGATATCGGGCGAATTACCCGACGGCGGCGAGAAACAGGTGCGTGCACGCGTCGCGGCGATTCCCGCGTTTGTCTGCATGAAAGCAATTGCGATGACCGAGCGTAAGAAGCCGAAAGATGCATACGACATTCTGTTCTGTTTGCGCCATTACCGCAATGGGCCGGGAGATCTGGCTCGGGCCCTGATGGACATCCGTGACAGTCCGCTGGTTCGAGATGCAATAGCATCCCTTCGGAAACATTTCGAGTCGGAGCGGGCTGTCGGGCCGGTATGGGCCGGCCAGGTGGCGTCCGAGCACGGCGAGAATGAGGCGATCACACGCCGTGACGCGTATGAACGAATGCAATTGCTGCTACGACAGTTGTCTTCTCTCCCCTATTGAGTAATGATTGCCGCTGTACGATCCGCAAGAGGAAATTCGCCGCCAATGTATCAGCTTAACACTACAGCGCTATAAAAGCTCAAGTTTACCACCGGGGCAAGCCGAT
>CAYRND010000271.1:0-2511 GCA_964425365.1 uncultured Phycisphaeraceae bacterium | reverse complement strand
GATGTCAAGTCCATCGACGTAAAAATTCATCCGCTTAGCTTAACACCTATGGCCCGCTTCTCGCTTCGCATTTCGATCGCCTGTACGTTGAGAATACCGTTGGCATCGACGAGAAAAGTCACTTGGATTTTGGGCAAGCCAGCGGGCATGGGCGGCACGCCGCGTAGTTCGAATTCACCGAGTGACCGGCAGTCCTTAACGAGTTCACGTTCGCCCTGCAGGACGTGGATTTTGATACTTGTCTGTCCATCGACGTAAGTGGAGAACATTTCGGTAGCACGGGCGGGTATAGTCGTATTGGCCGGGATGATCTTAGCGACTGCTCCGCCGAGCGTTTCAATACCGAGGCTGAGTGGAATCACATCGAGCAGCAGTACATCACGATTGATCCCGGCGAGAATGGAGGCCTGCACGGCGGCGCCGAGTGCAACGACTTCGTCGGGGTTGATCGCGGTATACGGCAGGGTCTGGAAAAAGTCGCCGACCATCGACCGTATCAGGGGTATTCGCGTCGAACCGCCGACCATCACCACGCGGTCGATCTGACTGACTGACAGTTTCGCCTGCTCCATGACCCGTCTGCAGCAGTCGATGGTCTTTCTGGCCCACGCGGAGATCATAGTTTCGAATTCGCTGCGTGTGATTGTACGTTCGAAAACGCCGTGTCCGCCGACTTCGACGGCCAGTTTCGCTTCAGGGTTCTGTGACAGTCTGATTTTCGTCGTTTCGGCGAGATTCCGCATTGCCTGCCGGGTAGCCGGCGGGAATGTAAGCGATTCGCCGAATCGTTTTCGGATTTCCTTCTGGACAAGCTCGACGATCATACGATCGACGTCGTCTCCGCCGAGGTGTGTATCACCCGCGGTGGCAATGACCTGGTCGACCATACCCTGATCGGTTTTTGCCAGACGGAGGATGGAAATATCGAACGTACCGCCGCCGAGGTCATACACAGCGACGATTTCGCTATCAGATTCGACGTCGTTGTGGCGTTGATCTTCCGGTTCGTTCGGGCAGTCAGATTCCGTATGGCCGGGGACATTGAGAGATATCGCGGTCTGTTCATTTTCAGTCCTGTGCGACAGTTCATTTTGTCCGCGTTGGCTCATGCCGATGTTATAAGCCAGTGCGGCTGCGGTAGGTTCGTTGACGATTCGCAGGACGTGCAGTCCGGCGAGCCGTCCGGCGTCTCGCGTCGCCTGTCGTTGAGCGTCGTCGAAATAAGCAGGAACGGTAATCACCGCCTTATGGACAGGCCGGCCGAGCGACGCTTCCGCCCAGCTTCGGAGTTCGCGTAAGATCATAGCACTGATTTCCTGGGGGCTGACCTTTCGGCCGCCGATCCGCACGGAGGCGATCTTCCGTTCGCCACAGACCACGGGATAAGTCAGATAGTCGGGCTCATCGCCGAGGTCGTGCACCCCCCTACCCATTAAGCGTTTGATACTGAAAACGGTATTTTCAGGATATTCAACGGCGTGCCGGCGTGCTTCGGTTCCGATCGCCTGCATCTGACAGCCCTGATCGGTATCAACCAGGCGAATCACACTGGGCAGAATGGTTTCACCATCAGGCGAAGGAATCAGCCGGGGCCCGCTTGCATCGCACCAGGCGACGAGTGAATTGGTGGTCCCGAGGTCAATGCCGATGACCGGTTCGGATTCAGGATGGTGTAAATTGTCCATGAAACCTAAGTGTAGGTAACATGGCTGCATTTGGCCACGTCCGGTTGTAAATGACAGGAGTCCCGATCATGTTCGAAATCACTGTCAGTGGGACATTCAACGCATCACATGCCGTTCGCATGCCGGATGGTGATATCGAATCCATCCATGATCATCCATGGCAGGTGAAACTCGCTGTCTCACGTTCTGAACTCGATGGTGCGGATATGGTGATGGATTTTCACCGTCTCGAGGGCATTTTGAAGCAGATCCATTCGACCTGTGAAGGCAGGAGTCTGAATAACCTGCCGTATTTTCAGAACGCGGGATACTCTCCGACGGCCGAGCGCGTCGCACAGTGGTTGGCAAGCGAAGTCACGACGTATTTACCGGCGGAAGTTGAGCTGGTCCGCATCGAGGTAACTGAATCGAAGAACTGCACAGCGACATGGCGGCCGGACTGATTCTGGTGATGGCACTCTGTGTAAAAAAAGGCCCGGCACAGGGACTAGCCCAAGCCGAGCCTTCCGGGGGCAATCAAATTCATTAAGTTCATCGGTCGTCAGCCTGATAAATAATAAGGCTAACCCGAAGTCCTCTACCTATTAGGATAAACACTTATATCGGTACGTCAAATATTTTTTCATGACAAAAAGCTATCTGGTAAGACTGATTTAACCTCTTTTTAACACTTCGGCGGCCGGGCAACCGTAATCTCTTTATTTTCAGTGATTTAAACACAGCTTTCAGAGGCAGACGGACTCTTATTGTACGAAGGTGGTCGCTAAAAATTTTGGTTCATCCGGATCTTGCGTAGGTAGAACTTGAAAAAGTGTGGACATGCCTG
>CAYRND010000270.1:0-2536 GCA_964425365.1 uncultured Phycisphaeraceae bacterium | reverse complement strand
CCCGTAGCTCACGACTTTGAACCTACCGGCTTCCAGCCGGTAGTGGTTCAGTTCAAGGCACGAACCATCGCCCGGGCTCGCGAAATCGCTTCATCACGCCGGGCAATCCCCTCATCACCGGCTGTCCGGAGGGCAAGCGACTCCTTCAGTGCCGCCTCCGCTTCCTCACGATCGATTTCATCCGTCGGCAACGCCTCATCTGCCAGAACAGCCAGCTTGTCGTCCTTCACCTGGGCAAAACCGCCACCGACGAAGTAACGTCTGCTCTCGCCGCCGGGTAATTCGATACGAAGCGTTCCGAACGTCAGTTTCACCAGTAGCGGTGCACGCAGATGCTGCACTCCCACCTGGCCGTCCCATGCAGGCAGATCGACATAACTCACTTCATCCTCGAACAGTAGATTTTCCGGCGTCACCAGCGAGCAGGTAAATGTTCCAGCCACAACAGGGCCTCCTTGTGTGTGATCATTCGGGCATTATACAAGCCATCGAAAAAAAACGTCAATAACCACCGACCTGTCCACATCACCTGCCATCCACATGAGTTAGTCAGTCACCTTGATAGTCGCCTGCTGGTATTTACCCGTTACTGCGAGAATGCTGATTTTCCCCGCAACGGTGCGAGTCATCGACTCGAGCGATTCCGTAATACGGCCGCCGGCCAGATAGTTGGCCGCAGGATCGCCCGCATCGCAGTTCTCCCGCATTGACATGTTGATCGGAATGGCCCCCAGAAACGGTAAACCCATATCAGTCGCCATCATCTCCGCACCGCCTTTGCCGAAAATATCATACTCCTTGCCGTCGTCACCGATAAAACTGCTCATGTTCTCGACCACACCGATGATCGGAACATCCAGCGTCTGGAACATGCGTACTGCCCGCCTGGCGTCGTCCTGAGCCACCTTCTGCGGCGTGCAGACGATCACAGCGCCCGTCAGTGAAAGTGTCTGGCACATCGTCAGCGGCACATCACCTGTACCGGGGGGCAGATCGATCACCAGGTAATCGAGCTTGCCCCATTGCGTCTGCGAAACGAGTTGATGAAACGCCTTGTGCGCCATCGGACCTCGCCAGATCAGGGGCTTGTCATCTTCAACCAGTGCGCCCAGGCTCATCGCCTTAATGCCGTAAATGGCGAACGGAACCACCATGTGTCCATCAAGCTCGGGCTGAAGCTGGGCCAGACCCAGCATGGTCGGCAGTGACGGGCCGTAAATATCACCGTCAAGAAGCCCCACAGACGCGCCTTCACGAGCCAGGCCCACTGCCAGGTGAACCGCAACCGTCGATTTTCCCACGCCGCCTTTACCCGCTCCGACAGCGATAATATGGCTCACCTCCGGCAACGCAAGCTCATGCCCCCCTCCACCTTCACCGACTCGAGACCGGACTTTCGCGGTGAATTTCACATTCACCCGGCCGATTTCACTGCTCATCTGACGGACCGCGGACTCGACGTCGGCTTGTATCGTCCCCTTCAAAGGACACGCAGGCGTCGTCAGCTCAATCGTGATATCAATGTCATTGCCGCTGATGCTGATCTCCCTGACCATCCCCAGGTCCACCAGGCTGCGGTGAAGTTCCGGGTCGTTCACCAGACGAAGCTGGTCCAGTATCGCTTCCTTGTTGATCGCCATATCCAGGCTCCAGAAATCGAATATCATACAAAATTACAGCTCGTCTCATGATTGCCACTTGATGGCCAACCCTCGAAATCATAGGTATTTGCAACGTCGAAGTCGAATAATGTCGAAAATCCCCTGCTTTGCAATAGCCGGCCGCTTCAGACGTTGTAACTGGTGAATCCTGCGATCATGTTGATCGCATACCGTCGAAATCTATCATAAACCGTTCTGGCAATAACAGAAGGAGTTCGAACATGACCATGACACGATCAATACCTGCCATCCTCACCGCAGCCGCAATCGTCGCTTTGACGGCAATCACACCGTCATGGGCGGAAAAAGACAACGGCAATGGAAACGGCAAGCCCGAAGGACCGCCGCCTGAATGCCGCCATCATGGCAAACCCGGTGAACGGTTCCACGATTTCCAGCATAAGATGCAGCGACACGCCTGGCGGATTCTGTTTAAAGATATCACCCTCAATGAATACCAGACAAACGAAATCAAGGATCTGAAAAAAGAACTCCAGGATGCGAGAAGGGCATGGTTCAAAGAGAATAAAGACACCATGCATGAACTGAAAGAAGCGATCCATGAAGCACACTTTGTCGATGACCAGCAGCAGATCGACACGCTCCGCGAACAGATTCATGAACTCATGCAATCCGCACCGAACTTCCGCAACATGGACGAGAAAGTCCAGAACATCCTCACCTACGACCAATACCAGCAATATCTGGCCAATAAGGAAACACTCGAAGAAAAAATCAGGGAACACAAGGAACACTGGCGGGATCACCGCGAAAAACGCAGGAAAAACAAACAGGAAGAAACTGACGAATAATAAAAATCAGGTTCATCCGGATCTTGCGTAGGTAGAACTTGAAAAAGTGTGGACATGCCTGTC
>CAYRND010000269.1:0-2616 GCA_964425365.1 uncultured Phycisphaeraceae bacterium | reverse complement strand
TCTCTTTGAAGTGTTTCAGCTCTTTGATACCCACAGATTCTGCTGAAGAACCTAAAAAGAAAGTCCAGCGACTCGAGTGTATAACGACTATTATCGGTTGAAGTGAAGCAGTCGATGGCCTTATCGAGATAATTGATTGCCAGGTCGGAATTGTTCTCACCGTTGTAGAGCCTGGCATATAAGAAATAGCAGAAACCTTCCTGGGTACGGCTATCGACCTTTTCGGATAATGATATCGCCTTGTTCAATAACAAAGAGGATTGCTCAAAGTCATTGTATAAAGTATACAGTAGCTCGGAAGTATGCCTGATACATGCTATATAATTGATGACGGTATCAGAATTATCGAGTATCAACTCGAAACTGTGCATAGCGTCATACAGATATACTTCGGCCTTTTCATATTCCATGAGTTCCTTGTATAAAACACCGATATTATAAAGTGATAAAGAGCGGCTATTGATGTCATTCAATATTGTTGCATAATGATTGCACAATGTAAAATAATCAATTCCCTTCTCCGGTTCTTTCATAAACATGTAATTTCTTCCGAGACGAAAATAGGCATCCATCGCATCGCGGTACCAGTGATTGCGAGAAGATATATCAGCAGATTCAACAAGGCAGGGGACAGCATCCGCCAGGCGATTCGAGTAGTGTAAGCATGTACCGAGAAAGAAACTCGCACGGGCATAGGGACGCTGAAGATTGATTTTCTTCGAAATATGTCTGGCTTTTTCAAAATGAGCAACCGCCTGCTCATATTCTTCGTGTTTGAAGTGATGAAAACCGTCTGACATGTACCTTGCATAACACCGCAAGGAATCAATGGTATCGAAAGTCGAGGATTCGGATGCGATTGAAACGCAGTCTGGTTCAACCGGAACGGATTCCGGGGCAGACCATACTGTCGAGAATATAAAGATCGATAATACGAAAACAGGTACTGTACTGTGCAGATAACCCGTTAAACACTGGTATATAAACACAACGAATCCCTCAATTAAAGATAGAAGATCGTTGAATTATACAGAATGACTGTTCATGCATCGCATCACAACACAAAAGCCCAGCAGGACGCCCTAACAAAAACAATTAAAAAATTTTATTAGGCGGTTGACATAACCCGAATCATAGATATATTAGCGTGCTATCAGACGACGAACGTTGACGGGAGCAAGAGGCTGAATATCATGGTAACTAATATGAAAAAGAAATCCGTGAAAACTTCAGGCAATGGTTCAGACAGGCGAGGAGCAGCAATGGCGAAATCATCACAGACAATCGACCCGATGGCGGAACGGAAACAGGCACTCGAACGTGCGGTCGGCCAGATCGAGCGGTCATACGGTAAAGGATCGATCATGAAGCTCAGTGACGATCCGTCGCAGGTGCCTCCGGGGATTTCCACCGGATCGATCAGTCTCGACCTGGCGCTCGGCGGCCGCGGTGTACCGCGAAGCAGGATCGTTGAAATTTTCGGACCCGAGTCTTCAGGTAAAACGACGCTCACGCTCCACATCATCGCCAGTGCACAGAAGGCCGGCGGTGTGGCGGCATTCATCGATGCCGAGCACGCACTCGATCCGTCATGGGCGAAACGACTCGGTGTCAACCTTGATGAACTGCTGGTTTCCCAGCCGGACATGGGCGAACAGGCACTCGAGATATGCGAAATGCTCGTGCGCTCGAATGCCGTCGATGTGATTGTCATCGATTCCGTCGCCGCACTGATCCCAAGAGCTGAAATTGAAGGCGAGATGGGTGACAGTCATGTGGGGCTTCAGGCCAGGCTGATGAGTCAGGCGATGCGTAAACTGACCGGTGCGATTGCACGCAGCAGATGCACGGTTGTTTTCATCAATCAGATCCGCGAAAAAATCGGAGTCATGTTCGGCAATCCCGAGACCACGACGGGTGGCAGGGCACTCAAATTCTATTCCTCTGTCCGTATCGATATCCGTAAGACCGGCTCGATCAAGGACGGCGAAAATACTGTCGGCAGCAGGGCACGGGCACGTGTAGTCAAGAACAAGGTCGCACCGCCGTTCCGTGATGCGGAGTTCGATATCATGTTCGAGGAAGGAATCAGTGCTTCAGGCGATCTGATCGACCTGGCGGTTTCTTCCAATGTCGTCCAGAAATCCGGCGCATGGTTCAGTTTCGGCGAAGTCAGACTCGGGCAGGGCAGAGAAAACGCCAAGCAGTTTATTCGCGAAAACAACGAACTGTTTGAAGAGATCAAGACGCAGGTACTGGAAGCAAAAGGGATTGTCCCTACCGCTGCGATAGACGACGAAACTGTGGAAGAAGATGAATGATCGGTTGAAAGCAGAAGAATCCTGTTGATGCAGCAGGCCAGACAGTTTGCTGGTGAATGATAGACGAAGAGATCCTGGTTAAGCCCCGCATATGTCGGCCGGGGCAATGCCGGGTGGCATGATAAAGGTTTACAAGTTGTTTTTCGGCCGGGGTTGAGGGTTAGGGATATGACGTGGGTCGCGGTACGTTTGCGCGAGCGTAATCGGCGCGGTGGTTGCGCGCTGAAAATAAGCGTATGAGTGAATGGCATGAACTTAAGCTGTAAGCCTATAATATAAAGACGCTTACGTCTGT
>CAYRND010000268.1:0-2646 GCA_964425365.1 uncultured Phycisphaeraceae bacterium | reverse complement strand
TCAGGTCACGACTGAAGCGCACCAGGGGACCTTGATAGCGCTGTAGTGTTAAGTATCCGACCTCGTGGTATAATTTTCGATTGTGACAATATGAAAACCCATGAGTAAAGATATCTTGCCTCTCGGGGGCATGATACCAGCAAGGGATATCCCAATCATGGCACATTGCCTTTCGAATACCATCCGCATCGTGCTCGCCGATGACCACCAGGTAGTCCGAGACGGGCTGGCCGCTGTTCTGAGTGAAGAGGATCGCTTCGAGATCGTCGGGATAGCCAGCAACGGCCGGGAAGCGATCGAGATCGTCACTGAAAAACAGCCGGATGTACTTGTGATCGATATCAGCATGCCCGAGCTCAACGGTCTGGAAGCCACGCGGCGGATCATTACCGCGGCCCCGCATGTCAGAATCCTGTGCCTGTCCATGTACAACCAGAGCCGGTTCATCATTGACATGCTCCGTGCCGGCTGCACGGGATTCGTCCATAAAGACAGCGCCTTCAGCACCCTGGCCGAAGCGATCCGTGAAGTGCACAAGGGCAAGCGATACATCGGCGATAACATCCTCACCCAGGATGTCATCAATTACCTTGAACAGACCGCCGGCGAAACCGGCCGTGAACCCAAACCGCTACTGACCTCGCGTGAACGTGAGATCATCCAGCTTATCGCCGAAGGGAAAAGCTCGAAGGAAATCGCACGCGATCTGCACATCAGCCTCAACACCGTCACCACGCACCGCCAGCACATTGCCGAAAAGCTCGGCATCTCCGGCACCGCCGAACTTACCCGCTACGCCCTGCGTGAAGGCATCACCACCTGAAGCAATAATCAATAAAACAATGCAGCAATGAACAGGGCTGACATTGACGGCCATTTACTGTTCATTGCTTCATTGTTTCATTGCTTTAATGTTCATTGCCCGCCACCTGATTCGTAAATCAATCATCCTCACAATCCAGTATTTTTCCGGTCACGCCCTGCTTGCCGTCTTAAATACTAAGTAATCAGTATTCACATCCATTTACCCGCTGACTGATAATATGCATGGAAGCGGTTAATGATCACGGATCCTAAATAACCCGGAAAGGGGGTTTACCATGATCCGGCCTGCAAATGAAAACACGTTCAACGACACAGCGGACCCGCCATTCCGTCGTACCCTCCCGGAAAGGAAATCTCACAGAACACCGTCATCGGAAGTCGATCGAGAACAGCTCAGAAAACTGATCAGGAACAACCTGTCCTCCACGGAGCGTCTGATCCTGATTTCACATTACGTAACGCAGATGAACGAACATGAGATTGCATCGACACTGGACCTGTCTCCCGAAAAAGTCAGCCAGTCGCTCGACCTGATGAAAGCGAAAATCCGTGAGATGTGCCGGGAGTACAAATCACTGAAGGTAGCCTGACATGAACAATCACATCCAGGGACAAGAAGCCGTCCAGACCGATACCACGACGATCCGCGTTCTGATCGCCGACGACCACGCCGTAGTGCGTGACAGTGTGGCCATGGCACTGAGCGATGAAGTGGATATTGAAGTCATCGCTCGTGCGGGTAACGGCCGGCAGGCACTGGTGCTGGCCGCGGAACACAACCCCGACGTCGTCCTGCTCGACGTGGTCATGCCCGAGCTCAACGGCCTGGAAGCGGCCCGTCAGTTACGTGCCGCCAACCAGTCAGTCAAGATCATCTGCCTGACCATGCTGCGGGAACGCCAGACCCTTCAGGATATGCTCGAAGCCGGCTGCAACGGATTCGTCCTCAAGCACAGCCCGCTGAGCGAGTTGGCGGGTGCCGTCCGTGCAGTGTACGCAGGGAATCGCTATATCGATCCCAACGCGGTACAACACGAGGTAAAGGCCCCATCCCAGCCGCAGAACGCTGTTAAAAACAGGCGGCTGGGCAACATCCTCAGCAGCCGGGAGCGTCAGGTCCTGCAACTGATCGCATCGGGTAAGACCTCGCAACAGGTCTCCGAGGATATGTTCATCAGTATCAACACCGTTACCAAGCACCGCCAGAATATCGCGCGTAAACTCGGAATCAACAGTGTTTCCGGGCTTATCCGCTATGCCCTCAACGAAGGCATCGCCGACATATAAAAGCCATAACAACCTTTTTGCACTGCGACTCCCATTAAGCAGGCGTTCACGCTATACTTGACTGCCGTGTGACTGGGCTGGTTTTATAGGCGCAGCCGGGGCAGAGGCATGCATAAAGGTCAATTCGCCGAACATCACAACAGCGCATTTACATCGGCAGAAAAACACAGTGCCGAACAAGTTGATCTGCCGGATCGCCTGACACCTGGTGAAATCGGTCAATTCCTTCTTGAACAGAATACTACATTCAACAGTATTCTTCAGATTTTCCAGGGCATCATACTGATTCTCGATATTGATGCCAGAATCGTCTATATCAATCCCTTCATGGAACAGATTACCGGTTACCAAAAAGAAGAAGTTATCGGTAAGGACTGGTTCAGTACATTCCTGCCACCGGCAGATCATGATGAAATACGCAGGCTTTTTAAAAAAGCCATTGACACGACACAGACACAGGGCAACATCAACCCCATCTTAACGTAAGCGTCCGGCCAACCCATCTTCCCACAAGCCCGGCAGGCGCAATAATGC
>CAYRND010000267.1:0-2649 GCA_964425365.1 uncultured Phycisphaeraceae bacterium | reverse complement strand
GATCAGGTCACGACTGAAGCGCACCAGGGGACCTTGATAGCGCTGTAGTGTTAGTTCATCTTGTTTTAGAAGTACATTCGTTCCGTGAACCGTCCAGCATTCAAGGTATTGTATTGCCTTGTCATGCCAGTCGGTGTTGTCCATGCCGACCTTGAGATAGTCATCAACAAGATGCCTGCGGTGATATGCCAGTATATCCCGCTGTCGATGCCGGTAAGTGTAAGCTTCCGGATCATCCTCACCCGGTATTGCTGCATCCGCGTCTGGGAGCAACACCGACAACAACGGCATAAGAACCAGCAAGCCGTAGAGCGTAACGAATCGTTTCATCAGTTATATACCCCTTAGTAAAAATTTCGACCGTCCCATTATAAATCCCGTTCTGATAAAACACCACTTTCGGCCTTAATGCCGGTGCGTGCAGGCAAGGCTCATGCCGCCGGCCGTTTTTGCTGCATCGATGGCGGCGTTGCACTTCCTGCTGCTGGGGCAGGTGCTCGCCTGACCGTGGTGGGGCGTGGGGATTGTGCTGATCGTCCCGGTCTGTTTCGCGGTTGCACTGGATCGGCTGTTCATTCCGATCGAGGAACGGTCGATGGAACGTGCTTTCGGTGAGTCATGGGAACAATATCGTCAACGGGTGCGGCGGTGGCTGTGAATCATTCAATACCGGGTGACTTGAGTAAGCCCAATTCCGATGAATGGCGTATGCCGGTGTTGAAACCCGGTGACAGCAGTCATATATTTGAATATCAACAGCTTACAGCAATATGTTCAGCATATTCGAAATATTTGCGTGGCATATACATGTATATGGTTGATAAGTATTATTCCTGACACTACAGATTGTAGGTTGGTCAGTGCCTGTGAATGTAAAGTAAACAATCAGGCGGTTCAGGTCGGCTTATTGTCAGAAGATATGTCTAAACAGCTCAGGTACGAGTACGCCGGCGCGATTGATATGCCTGTTTTCGTATTGAAAAAAATTTCATTTCCAATTGTCAATTTATCTTTACCGACTGAATACCCGGTGGTAAATTGATAGCAGCTATTCAGGAGATTGTCATCTCACTCGGGATTGTTTTGTGCTGGGTAAATGTGGACCTGTCTTACTTGAAAGGTTTTGGAGGAATGTCATGAAAAATCACATTTTAATTTGGAGGAGTGCTGTTGTTGTATGCGCGGCCATGGTCGTTCTGTTCGCCGCAGTTGATCTGTATGGTGCGACGGCGTGGTCGGAGGAAGTGACGGTGCAGACCCCGGCGGATACCGTTTCGCCGGCGGCGCCGACCGGGCTGGTCGTTACCGGCGGGAACAATGTCATCAACCTGGACTGGGATGATAACACCGAAGACGATGTCGCCTATTACACCGTGCTGCGGTCACTGTCGCAGGGTGGGCCGTATACCGAGATGGCCAATCCTACCGACAGCAGCTACGTGGATAACGACCTCGACTGCTGGGGCATTGTCTACTACTACGTGGTAACGGCGACCGATCTGTCGAACGCGGTCAACGGCAACCCGCCGTCCGGCTATTCAAATGAAGACTGGGATGAGGCCTATTGCAGTACCGACCCAGTCACCATTGACGATGCCGATGGCAGCATCACCTACAGCGGGACATGGAACGCCAATAACTGGCCGGACCGGTACGCCGGTACCATCCACGAAAGCGAAACCGTCGGCTCGTATATGACCTATACCTTTAACGGAAGCAGTATTGAACTGATAGCTGAGGATTCGCAATACGGCGGAGACGCGAATATTTACATCGATGATCAGCTCGATGCAACGGTCAGCTTCTTCGGCGACCATCCGCCCTACAGCATTTCCAAATATACCAAGGGCGGGTTGGTGAACGGCCAGCATACGATCAAGATCGAAGTGGCCGGTAGCGGCTGGATTTACGTGGATGCCCTGATTACCACTACGCCGTGTGACCCCTGCATCGTCAATCCGCCGTCCGCGCCGGCCGGGCTTGACGCCGTCGCCGTCAGTGATGACCAGGTGAACCTGACGTGGACGGATACCTCCGGTACGAATAACGATACCGCCACCGGGTTCCGCGTCGAGCGTAAGACCACGGGCAGCTATTCCCAGGTCGGGGGCGACCTCGGTGTGGTCGAGAGCTATTCCGATACCGGGCTGGATGCTGATACCACCTATACTTACCGAGTGATTGCGTTCAACGCTGCGGGGTCTTCATCGCCGAGCAATGAAGATTCCGCCACCACCCTGCCGCCGGTCATCGATCCGCCTCAGAACGTCGTGGCCACGCCGGCGGATGGCATGGTGCAACTGACCTGGGATAACCCGGCCAGCAACCCGCCGATTCTCTACTGCATCGTCTACCGGTCGACTTCGCAGACCGGCCCGTTCGGCCCCGTTGCCGTTGCGTTCATGGGTGAGAATATCAGTGACCACCAGGTCTATAACGGCACGACTTATTACTACCGGCTCGATGCGGTAACCAGCACCGGCCTGGTCTCGACCACGCCGTCTGAAACCGTATCGGCGACGCCCGGCCCGATCGAAGTGCCCGATTCGCCGAGTAACCTCGTCGCCACCGCCGCCGGCAGCTCGCAGATCGATCTGAGCTGGACGGATAACTCCGACAATGAAACCGGTTTCAAGATCATCCGCAACA
>CAYRND010000266.1:0-2672 GCA_964425365.1 uncultured Phycisphaeraceae bacterium | reverse complement strand
TCATCATCACTGCTCTACACTGTCAAGGGTGTGGGTTGGCCGGACGCTTACATTTGACAAGCCTTTTATTTACCTGGCAGATAAAATGAATTTCGATAGGCCGGGTTACTGCTGTGATGAATGATAAATAGAGAGGAAATCACCGCGTGTTACAACTGGTTTATTTTTCACGTCGGTTACTCAGGCCCCTGATTTACGGGTTTCTTCTGTCGGTCCCGACCATTTCCGCTGATGCCGCTGATTATTACGTGGATGCGACAACAGGTCACGACGGCAACAGTGGTCTTGCTCCCGATCTTGCATGGCAGACGCTTGATCGTGTCAACGGTTTCACGTTTCAACCGGGTGATGCCGTTCTTTTTAAAGCCAATTGCACGTGGACCGGTCAATTGCATCCCGGCGGTTCAGGATCGCCTCAGAACATGATTACGATAGACATGTACGGTTCGGGTAACATGCCGAGAATTGACTGCAACGGTGTGGTGACGGATGTTGTTCACTTCTATAATCAATCGTATTGGGAAATCAGGCATCTTGAAATCACCAATGACGATAACTTCGGCAGTAACCATACCAGTGCTTTCCGCAGGGGTATCCACATCCAGGCCGACAATATCGGTGCGTGCCGGCATATGCACATCATTGACTGTTACGTCCACGATATAGACGGTAATGAGAACGATAAGGATAACGGCGGAATCGCCTGCCGTATCACTGCGGACACGGGAACAGGCACGCCAACGCGGTTCGAGAATATCCGAATAGAAGGCTGCTGTATCAGGAAGGTGGATGCCACCGGGATATTCACACGTTCTCAATGGGACGATCGTCTTGACAGTTCGGGCAATCTGGACTGGTACGGTTCGACCAACGTAGTCATCCGTAACAATTCACTCGAGGACATCGGCAAGGACGGCATTACCGTTCGCGCATGTTCTTCGCCTCTGATCGAAGGCAACGTTCTTAACGGCGGTAACATGCGGTCAAACGGATCGGCGGCTGGGATGTGGCCGTTCAACTGCGACGATGCACTATTCCAATACAATGAAGTCTATAACATGCGTGGTACCTGGGACGGCCAGGGCTTCGATTGTGACTGGCGATGCTACCGGACTGTCTTTCAATATAACTACAGCCATGACAATGAAGGCGGATTCATGCTGATCATGGGTTCCCATAATGAAAATTATGATCCTGTCATTCGCTATAATATCAGTGTCAATGACAGATCACGCATTTTCCAGTTTGTAGGCGGGCGCCCTTCAAACGTCAGGATATATAACAATACGGTGTATATCCCACCCGGCTATGACACCCGGATCGTCGACAGCCATGACACTTCACCTGCGGGTGGGAACTGGGAGTTTTACAACAACATCATCTACAATCTCGGCACAGGCGGTTATGATTACAACGCTGAAGCCGTATATGACTACAACTGTTTCTACGGCAATCATCCCGCAGGCGAACCCTACGATCCGCATAAACTTACCGCCGATCCGAAGCTGATAGATCCGGGCAGCGGCGGAATCGGCATCGATACACTGGATGGGTACCAGTTGCTCAGCGATTCGCCCTGCGTTGACAGCGGCATGGTCATTGCAAACAACGGCGGCCAGGATTTCTGGTGGACTTCACTGTATATCGGGTCACCCGACCGGGGCGTACATGAATACGGATACCGGCCGGAACCACCCGGCAATGTCACTCTCTCGATGGAGCCTGACGGATCAATCCATGTTTCCTGGCAGGATGAATCTGGTGATGAAGACGGTTTTGAGATTCAACGCAAGCCATATCTTCGTGATAACACGGCCTGGCATACGGTTGCACAGGTCGGTCCCAATATAACCAGTTATGTTGATTCCGATCACATTTACGGTGTCGTTACCTATACCTATCGTGTCGGCGCCGTGAAGAATTAGATGTGCAGGATTCAACGCCGGCAGTTCATCGTATGTCATTCAGCTCATTGTTCCGCATCATTCGGTTATTCTGTTTATCGTAAGGTTCTATCACATGACACGAAACTATTTCCGGAATGCCTGTTTATCGACTTGTCTGCTGTTCATGACTATTCACGCAGCGGGAATAAGCGGAATCGTCCATGGCGCAACGGGAGCCGATGAATCGATATTTACCATTCCCGCCGATCGGACATACTATGTTGCCACCGAGGGCGTGGACAACAACACCGGCACGATAGACAATCCACTGAATACCCTGCAGGAGGCATTGAACCGGGCCGCGAACGATCATTTCAGTGGTCGTCACGTGAAAATCATTATGAAGCCCGGACGTTATTATCATCAGTCGCCGGCAGTCTACAGTCCGTCAACATACACGCTTGCTTATCTGATCATTGAAGCTCAGGACCCCGGTACGGCGATCATTACCGGCTCACAGGCATGGCCCGCCGCTGAATGGCAACCATACAATGCTGACACCTACCGTCATACCTGGCCGTATGACTTCGGCACACATGAAGGCAACTGGGCTACATATAATGTCAATCCGGAAAACCCGCACGCACATCGTGGAGAAGTGGTATTCATCAATGACTACCGTCTGATTCAGACACTGTCACCGGATGAACTGAACAATATGGGACCGGGCAGAATGGCATGAACTTAAGCTGTAAGCCTATAATATAAAGACGCTTACGTCTGTTG
>CAYRND010000265.1:0-2738 GCA_964425365.1 uncultured Phycisphaeraceae bacterium | reverse complement strand
CTGGTGAAGCTGTCACTCGATACCGGGCACACGCTGGATGCCGTCGGTTCACTCGAGCAGCTCGATCGTCAGGACAACGAATCCGGTGCCTGGGCCTATCAGCTCGCCCGGATTCACCGCGCCGCCGGCCGGCTTGCCGAAGCGTATGACGCCATGGTTCGCGGCCTCTATCGTGAGCCCTACAATGCGACCTATCGCGAGCTGGCGGCGACCATCGCCCTGCAGCAAGGAGATATGGAAGGGGCACTGCATCATCTGCGTGCAAATACACTGCTCGAGCCTGACCGGGATATTCACTACACCCGTCTCGCGGCCATCTATCACAAGCTCGGGCGTACTGACGATGCGGAATCCGCCGCGAACAAAGCACGCGAGCTCAATCATGATGCGCCTGTTGACCGATTCATCAAGCCATAGCCCCGGCTGATGATACTTCCTTCTGTTCTAATTGAGAGTAGATAGACAGCGGCTGGGGGTAAGTTTCCTTATACCCCCAGCCGATCATCGGGAGGTATTCATTTTGAAGGCCGGGCATACCTGTCATGCTGATGTCGCATGATCGATGCGGAAACGTCTGACGAGTTCCTGAAGGACTTCGGCCTTTTGTGAGAGCTGTCCGGCGGCGGCGGCGGCCTGTGCGGCGCCTTCCGTTGCCTGGCGTGAGACGGCGGTGATATTTTCGACGTTACGCGAAATCTGCTCACTTGCCGCCGACTGCTGCTCGGCCGAGGCCGCGATCGACTGGATCAGACCGGCCACATCCCGCGAGCCGGTGACGATCGTATCGAGCACATCGCCGGAACGTGCCGCCAGTTCGACACCGCGGTTCACGTGCTCGGTCCCGTCATTCATCCGCCCCACCGCCTTGCCGGTCTCTTCCTGAATGGTCCGGATCGAATCGGCGATTTCCTCGGTGGCTTTCGTGGTACGGTCGGCCAGTTTCCGCACCTCGTCGGCGACGACGGCAAACCCGCGGCCGTGCTCGCCGGCCCGGGCCGCTTCGATCGCCGCATTCAGGGCCAGCAGATTCGTCTGGTCGGCGATGTCGTTGATCACCTTGATGATCTCGCCGATCTGCTCGCCGCGTCGGCCGAGTTCGTTGATCGCGACGGCGGACTCTTTGACCACATCGGAAATGGCGTTGATTCCGTCGATTGTTTCTCGCACCACCTCGCCGCCCTCGGCCGCCTGCTTACCCGCGTTATCGGAGGCGTTCACGGCGTCAGTGCTCTTGCGTGCCACTTCAACGATACTCGCCGACATCTGCTCGACGGCTGATGACACCTGCGTGGTCTGCGAGTTCTGCTCTTCCATACCGCGTGCCATCTCTTCGCTGCTGGCGGCGATTTCCGTCGCAGCGCCGGCCACTTCACTTGCCGTTTGCGTTACTTCGGTGACAAGGCCTTTCAGTGACCCGGCCATATGATTGATTGATCGCGTCAGTTCGCCCAGTTCATCCTGTGAACGAACAGGAATGTCCTCGCCAGTCAGATCGCCGGCCGCGATATCTTCCGCGCGGGAGACAATCGGCCGGATTACCCGGATGATCGCTCGTGACAAGATCAATCCGAGTGCCAGGGCGATCACCACGCCGGCCACCACAGCCGCGCCGGCCGTCAGTTCAGCGGTCCAGGCCGCAGACTTGCCCTGTTCAACCGCCTCGTCGGCCATCGCTTCGTTCATTGCGACGATCTCATCGAGAATACCCAGCGCCTCACGCTGCAGGTCGCGGCAGGTGATCATGGCCATCTGCTCCGCCTGGTCGGCGAGTGTTTGAGCGTCACCGGCCATTTCACGCAACTGTCGAAACTTATCGAACACCTGCTGCTCGGCCGGGATCAACTCATCACGATAGACGGTAAGCACACCTTCCTTATCGCCGGCACTGATCAACTGTTTTGCCTTACCCACCGCGGTGTGAAAGGCGTCATGCGGATCGTGGACTTCACGAATGATCTGATTCACTGATGCGTTCGATGTCTTGAATTCAGACAGCCACTTGCCGAACCGGCAGGCTTTTGGATCCTCGCCGCCGTCGAACAGTTCGCCGGTGTGAATCATATTCGATGTGCTGTTCGCCAGTTTGTAATGGTCGCCGCGGAATATTTCGAGATCAGCACGGAGTTTGTCGGGGTTGCCCAAGTCGAGTGCATCGATCTGTTTCGCCAGTGTGAAGAATGTTTCATTCTGATCGATCCATGCATCCCACGCGGGTGTAAACCGGTTCCACAACTGCTCTTCATCATGCATGTGCTCCGCTTCGTCATAGAGGCGCCATGCCTTGCTGTAATCGTCGGTAATCTGCGCCAGCCGGTCGTATTGGCGTTGGCGCGCGTCTGCGGGCAGGTTCAGATCGAGCAACGTTCGCTGGACCGCCTTGATTTCCAGGCCGCCGCTGCGGATTTCAAGCAGGTTCTGAACACCCGGCAGGCGGTGTTCACCGATTTCGGAAACGCTTTCTGAAACGCGGGTAAGCCCGACGACACCCACTACGCCGACGATCCCGCAAATCCCGGCCACCCCGGCAAACGAAGCAACGAGCTTGGTTCCTATTTTCATGGCGATGGATCCTTTATACACGTACAACGAAACACGGCGGTAAGCCGATTGTCCCTGAGCAGGCCTGTATGTTGTGAGCCACTCCCGATCGTACTACCAATTCACCCCCCCACTGCCCCCCACTGCCCATAGGTGTTAAGCTAAGCGGATGAATTTTTACGTCGATGGACTTGACATCG
>CAYRND010000264.1:0-2806 GCA_964425365.1 uncultured Phycisphaeraceae bacterium | reverse complement strand
ATGTCAAGTCCATCGACGTAAAAATTCATCCGCTTAGCTTAACACCTATGCCCTCCGCCCCGCACACACACAAACCCACAATACCGACCCCGATCCCCAACCTTGAACTTTGAACTCCCCTCTCCCTTGCTTCATGGTTCTCCACCTCAAGCCCCAAGCCTCAAGCCTCAAGCCGCTTCACGCCCCAAGCCTCAAGCCGCTTCACACCTCCCCAAACGCGCCAAGCGCACGATCCCGAGCCTCGCCATGATCTACCATCGGACTCGCATAGTCGCATGATCCAATCCCCGACCACTTCCACGGCTCATGAATGTACCGCGAAGGCACATCCTTCAGCTCAGGAACATAGCGCCGCACATAATCCCCATCCGGATCGAACTTCTTACCCTGAAGCACAGGATTGAACACACGGAAATACGGCGAGGCGTCCGCTCCGCAGCCGGCTACCCATTGCCAGCCCAGCGTATTGTTCGCAAGATCGGCATCCACCAACCTGTCCCAGAACCACTTCGATCCCTCAGTCCAACTCAACAGAAGATCCTTCACCAGAAACGACCCCACAATCATCCTCACACGGTTATGCATCCAGCCCGTCTCACACAACTCCCGCATACCCGCGTCAACAATCGGATAACCCGTCTCGCCACGCTGCCAGAGCTTCAACCCCTTCCTGTCTTTCCGCCAGGGAAACGACTTGTACTTCTCATACAGCGGCGAAACCGGCGTCTTCGGATAATGATGCAACAGATGATACGCAAACTCACGCCACACAAGTTGCCTCTGATAACACACGATATGCTGACGCAACACACCTGACCTCGCCCCGACCTTCGCCTCACGCACCGCATGCCATACCTGACGCGGACTCAACTCGCCATGATGGAGATACGGCGAAAGACGTGAAGTCCCGATCACGTCTGGTCGATCACGATCCGAATCATATCGGCCCAAACCCTCATTGATAAACGCATCGAGCATTTCTCTCCCTCCCACCTCACCAGGTTGCCATCTCACGCCGAAGCCCATCGTACGATCATCCGCCGATACCAGTCCCAGGTCTTCCCATACTTCCGACCCCGGCACACGCTTCAACCAACTGATCTCCGGTTCACCCACCGCTTCTGACGGCACGGGCAACTGCTGTATCGCACGCCAGTACGGCGTGAATACCTTGTACGGCCCGCCCTGTTGCGTCGCGAGATCCCACGGCTCGAACAGCAGCGAACCATTGAATCGTCTCACCCCTATTCCTCCTTCACGAAGTAAACGCTCTATCTTGTCATCTCGCTTCGACACCGCAGGTTCATACCGGCGGTTCCAGTACACCGCATTGGCTCCGACACGGGCAGACAGATCTGACAGTTGCGACGACGAACTCCCGCTCCGGATAACCAGTTTGCCTCCCTTACGACTGATCCTGTCTCGCAAGGAGCCTACAGACCGGTTGATCCACCACTGACCCGCAGATCCAGGTGACCAGCGGGATTCCTCGTCAGGCGACCAGATATACACCGGCAAAACCTGGCCCTCTTTCGACGCCGCACACAACGCCGGATTGTCCGATAGACGCAGATCCTGACGGAACCAGACCACTATCGTTTTTCTCTTTCGTGGCATCAGCAATACCTGACTTGTTCCATTTCCACAAATGCTTAATTGACATAAGCTTCAATATATTCCAATATGCTCACTGCTGTTATCCTGCCGCCTGAAGCAACTGGCTTTTCAAGGCAGATTTGTTATTATCACAGTTTACCTGACCAACACGCAAACAGCAGATTACGATGCGTCTACCTGCTGAAGCCGGCACTCAACTCCGGAACTACAGGTAATACTTCTGTTCACAACTTATTGAAAAGGGCTGAAACATGATGAAGCAATATTGGTTGAGTCTGATGCTGACCGCTGCTCTCGCTTGGGGATGCAGCTTCGCCCAGGAACCCGCCGATACCTCCGACACCGAACAGATTGCCCAGGCAGGGGCCGAAGAACAGGTCGAACAGTACGATGAAATTTTCCGCCCTGAATACGCCGATCTGATCGCCAGACACAGGCAGGGTGAAATCAACATCGATGGACAACTTGATGAAAGCGACTGGCAGGCCGCCGAACAAACAAGCTCCTTCACCGAACCGATCAACAATGAAAACTCCGTTCCCGTACAGAACGACCCCCAATATCAAACGCGGGCAAGAATACTCTGGGATGAAAACCACCTCTATTTCGGTTTCGAAGCCATGAACCCCGAAGAACCGCACGCCTCTTTCACCTCACATGATGAACCGTTACATAATCAGGATGTGGTCGAAGTCTTTCTCGATATCAAAGGCGACATGATGGAATATGCCGAATACCAGGCCAGCCCGAAAGGCATCACGGCCGACTATTACCATGTCTGGGATGAACCGCCTCAATTCTCCGCCGAGCAGATTGACTGGCCGTTCGAAAACGAGAAACATACCGGTTCCATCGACTGGAACGCCAAAAACTATCAGGCGGCTGCCGCTCCTCTGGTCATCGGCGGCAAAACCAGAGGATTCTCTGTTGAAATGGTCATACCCGTCAGCGAAATTCTCGAAAAACGTAACCTGCCGCCCACACTCTCAGACGGACAGGGGTTCCAGGTCAATCTGGTCCGGTACATCCATACCCGTGTCGGACGATCCGCTATGCGGAAAATGCAACAACTTAACTGGGGACCGGTCCTCAAGGGATGCCCGCATGTATCGCCCATGGCAATGAGGCCGGTCCGTTGTAAGCGTCCGGCCAACCCATCTTCCCACAAGCCCGGCAGGCGCAATAATGC
>CAYRND010000263.1:0-2813 GCA_964425365.1 uncultured Phycisphaeraceae bacterium | reverse complement strand
AGGCATGTCCACACTTTTTCAAGTTCTACCTACGCAAGATCCGGATGAACCTAAATTGTTTTGCATTCATAACCCGGCATTATTGCGCCTGCCGGGCTTGTGGGAAGATGGGTTGGCCGGACGCTTACGTTCTTGCAAAATCCCTCCGACCAACAACAAACAGGCCTGAGCCCCACCGCTTGGGGGGTTGCAGCGCAGGAGCTACAGGCGTTCGAATACCTGTTGTGTTTCAGCCGGATTATTAATTGATGCTCCACTCCTCATGGATCTCTGCTTCACTGTGCTTCATTCTCAATCCCCGATCTTGTCTCACTTCTGAATCACATCCGGTCCCTTGCCGCTTCGCTTCTCATACGTTCCGTCGCCCGACTTCACATACTTCGTAAAACCGAGCTGATCCAGCTTCTTCTCGTCGTTCATCTTTCGCTGCATGCCGGTTTCGGAATAGTCACTCACAATATGCGGCGGTAGTATCACCCTTCGAACAGGCTGGCCTGTCGTCGGATGCTTCACCAGCGGCGGGTCTGTCATCCGCTGCTCGACCTCGAACCGGTGTCCCGGCTCGCCGTCTTCAAGTATGACTTCATAAACATACGTCGGCATCCCGAATATCCTTCCTCACTAACACAATTATCGCCCATTTCTTACCCCATGTGAAGGTGCCACGGATAACAGCTGGTATTCGTATCTCGCCAGCCGACGAAAAGACTTGAACCCTGTACACTCGACCAAAGACAGAATACGGACACCTGAACAATGTCTTCCGATCCACATGCCGAAATCCATATTATGAAATCGATAATCCCAATTCCCTGTATAATATCCACATGTCTCTCATCCGCCCCATACTCACCGCAATCATCAAATCCATCGTCATACTCTATCGCATCACACTAAGCCCCTTCCTCGGCCGATACTGCCGATACCAGCCCACATGCAGCCAGTACATGCTCGACGCAGTTGACCGCTACGGACCCTGCCGCGGCCTGTGGCGAGGCATCAAACGCATCACCCGCTGCCATCCCTGGGGCGGTAGCGGATACGACCCCGCATAATCCCCCCCAAAAAAGCTTCCGAGGTGGCACCGACCGCAGTCCGTGCTATATCTTGCCGACCAACTCAATAATCCCTCACCCGCGGCTTGTATCACTCAAATTCCAAATCATGTCATCCATGCATTACTGGAATAAAAGACCTCCGCCTTGTATAATAATACGGGTATTCATATGGCCATGACAGAACATCATGCACCGTAAACTCCGTCATGGTAAACTTTTATCCACCCGGCAAAAGGAAAGATGCGAATGGCTCCTGATCCTCTGACGCCTTATGGTAATCGGCCGATGGTCACCCCCATTGTCAACGCGGTGAACTACGAATACTTCTCATTCGAGGTACTCCGCCAGATCACCGAGGGCGAGATCGACGGCTATACCTATCATCGCGACGACAACCCCACAGTCCGCGAGGTCGAACGCCAGATTGCCATGCTCGAACAGGCCGAGGACTGCGTCGTCAGTACCACCGGTATGGCGGCCTGCACCATGATCTTCCTGACCTACCTCAAGGCCGGTGACAACCTGATCATCTTCCACGACGTTTACGGCGCCAACTACAAGGTCTCTCTCATCCTCGAACGCCTCGGCGTCGAGATTACCTGGCTCGACGCGGCCGAGGCAGATGCTGTCGAGCGGCATATCAAGCCCAATACAAAAATGATCTTCCTCGAAACCCCCAGCAACCCGCTGTGCAAGGTGGTCGATATCGCCCGAATCCGTGAGGCCGCCGATACCGTCGATGCTATGCTGGTCGTGGATAATACATTCGCCACACCCTATCATCAGCTTCCACTGAAGCTCGGGGCTCACCTCGTCGTCCACAGTGCCACCAAGGCACTCGGCGGCCACAACGACCTGATGGCCGGTGCTATCGCCGGCTCGAAGGAGCATTACAACGAACTCTGGTTCACCCGCCAGGCCATCGGCACAACACTCGATGCCTACTCGGCATTCCTGCTCGATCGCGGCCTGAAAACCTTCGAATTGCGCGCACGCGCTATGGCAGAAAGCGCACAACTCGTCGCCGAATTCCTTGAAGGGCATCCCAAAGTCTCACGGCTCATGTACCCCGGCCTGCCCTCATGCCCCAACCACGACGTCGCAGTAAGGCAGATGACGCGCGGTTTCGGCGGTATGATGGCTTTCGACGTCGGCCGGAACATCGACGACGCTAAAAACTTCATCAGTAACCTCAAAACCATCTACCACGCCGTCAGCCTCGGCGCGACCGAATCGCTGATCTGCATCCCGTACCTGACGACCATGCTCTACCTCCCCGAGGAACGACGAACCACCTTCGGCGTAAGAAAGAACACAGTACGCTTTTCACTCGGAATCGAACCACCCGAAAAACTCATCGCCGACCTCGAACAGGCACTCGCCGCCGCACCCAAACCACAAGTCGTTATCACCAAACCGCAACTTGATACCACAAAACCAAAAGTCAAAGCCTAGTGGTTGAAATAGCCTTCAGGTTGATGGAACGATGTTATCTCATCGCTATGACGGTCGAGTGGCGTGGGTAAGCGGAGCTTATCCGTGCATGACCATGATTGTTCTCAGCTGTGCTCGCAGTATGCATACCCTTTTAGATCCGGATACATCAAATTGTTTCAAGCGAAATATCAAAACAGAATGATTATGACTCCCTCATAAGAGTCGAAACTCATACTCGAAAATCAATTCCCGATCCCGCCCCAACCCCATAGGTGTTAAGCTAAGCGGATGAATTTTTACGTCGATGGACTTGACATC
>CAYRND010000262.1:0-2831 GCA_964425365.1 uncultured Phycisphaeraceae bacterium | reverse complement strand
CTCTTTGAAGTGTTTCAGCTCTTTGATACCCACAGATTCTGCTGAAGAACCAAAAATGAAAATAACCAGGCTTAGACCGAACCGGAATAACAGAGGATAACACAAATATAATCAATTTTATACAGAAAAAACTCAACCCTGCTCGTCAAATGACCCACTGCCGTGCCTGTTATTGTGCAACAGCTTCACGCTCATAAACGATACAAAACTGTTGAACCGAACTTGACGGGCTGAAGCCGTTATAAAACGCTACAATAACACCGTTATGTCAACCTATATCGACTGCCACCTGCATCTGCAGGATGAACGACTCGCCGGGCGGGTGAACGATGTCCTGGCACGCGCGCGGAATCAGGGAGTCCGCCGCTTCATCTGCAACGGATCGAACGAATCCGACTGGAATGACGTCCGCCGACTGGCCTGTGAACATGCGGATATCCACCCCTGCTTCGGACTGCATCCGTGGTACGTTTCACAGCGGTCCCGACACTGGCTCGACCTGCTCGAATCATTCCTCAACAGTACCACGTCAGGCATCGGCGAAATCGGTCTCGACCGAATATTGAAAGACAGCGATGAATCCGACCAGGAACAGGTCCTCCGACAGCAACTGGCACTCGCCCGGCGGCTCAATCGGACGGTCAGTATCCATAGCGCACGCGCAGCAGGCTGGCTGCTCGACGTCCTCAAAAACGAAAAATCATTACCCGATCGACTACACCTGCATGCCTTCGGCGGATCGGCCGAACTGGCACGACAGTTCGTCAAGCTCGGGGCATGCTTCTCTTTCGCAGGCAACGCCTTCTACACCGGCCGGAAAAAACTACACGAAACGATACGCGCCGTCCCACCCGAACGACTGCTCAGCGAAACCGACTGCCCCGATATCCCACCACCCGATGATCTGCGGTTATCACAACTCTACGACGATACAGGTAAACCGCTCAGCGAACCGGGTAACCTGCCCGGGATGGTCAGACTACTCGCCGAAATCCGCCGCGAAAACGCTACCGAACTGGCCGATCTGATACGCGAAAACACCGAACGTTTCTTCATTGACCTCACCAAAGAACAGAACCGCGAATGACCCGATGCACAATCCACAATCATACGCCCGGTCAGCCACAGGGTAAAAGACGGTATACCGTGAAACAACTTCCACAATCACGCAGTAACATCAGATGCATGGAGCGCCAAGGTGAAGCCGGACACTGAACGATTCGCACGCACATCCAGACTCATCGGCCTGGACGGACTCGATCAATTATCGCATTCACTTGTACTCGTCGTCGGACTCGGAGCGGTTGGCAGCTACGCCGTTGAAGCTCTCGCTCGCGCAGGCGTCGGTCGATTCCGACTCGTCGATTTCGATCGCATACAGACTACTAATATCAACCGACAGCTCTACGCACTCGAAAGTACGATGGGACTGCCGAAAGTCCAGGTCGCTCGCGATCGCATACGCGATATCAACCCCAACTGCATAGTCGATACCCTCGAATGCTTCGCTCATACCGAAACACTCGACCAGATACTCGCCGGACAGGTCGACCTGGTCATCGACGCTATCGATTCGCTCGCGCCCAAACTGACACTCATCGAGTCGACATACCAACGCAATATCCCACTCGTCAGCAGCATGGGCGCTGCACTCCGGCGAGACCCCTGCGCCGTACGCGCCGCAAAACTCTCTAAAACAAAACACTGCCCGCTCGCCAGACAAATACGAAAAAAACTCCGCAATAGAAATTGCCCCGCCAACCCCGATTGCGTCTACTCCGTCGAACACGTCGATGACCTGCCCGAAAATGCCATCGCCGATATCGAATCAAGCGACGATAACGCCATCGACCGCGGACGAAAAAGACGTACACTCGGCAGCATGCCGACCGTAACCGGCGTATTCGGACTCGTCGCAGCCCATATCGCTTTACAGATTCTCACACACAAACCCCCGAAATAACACAGGCCCCGCAATCGCGCGGGGCCTGCTATCGTCTACTCTGCTTGTCACACACCCGCCCGGTTAGGCAGGGGTGGTGCCGGCGAACGGGGGTATCCGCCGGCACCACGAGTGGGTGATGGTTTATGAATTGTCAACGTTCGGCTTGCAACCGACCACCCTATTGTTGCACCACGACCGGGGACTTGTCAAGCCCTGTCGTGTCAGGGTTTTTCAGTAGTCCATGTCGTCCATGCCCGGACCGGCCGGAGCTTTCTTCTTCTCAGGAATTTCCGTCACCACCGCGTCCGTGGTCAACAGCAATCCCGCTATACTCGCAGCATTCTGAAGCGCGATACGCTCGACCTTCGTCGGTACCAGTACGCCCATACCGATCATGTCTCCGTATTCGCCGGTCAACGCGTTGAAACCGTAGTTCGTCTCCTTGCTCTGCTCAACGTTCTGGGCTATGACAGAACCGTCGTGACCCGCGTTCACCGCAATCTGCTTGATCGGCGACGATAGCGCCCGGCGGATGATATCCACACCGATCTTCTCGTCACCCACAAGCTTGTCAATCTTATCCAAACCCTTGCGGGCTCGCAGCACCGCTACGCCACCGCCCGGTAGTATCCCTTCCTCCACCGCGGCGCGGCACGCGTGCATAGCGTCCTCGACGCGGGCCTTCTTCTCTTTCATCTCTGACTCCGTCGCCGCCCCCACATTGATCTGCGCCACGCCGCCCGCAAGCTTCGCCAGACGCTCCTGAAGCTTCTCACGATCGTAATCGCTCGTCGTCGATTCAATCTGGTTCTTGATGGCACTGATCCGGCCCTTGATATCAGCTGTCTTCCCCGCACCCTCGATGATCGTCGTGTTCTCCTTGTCT
>CAYRND010000261.1:0-2886 GCA_964425365.1 uncultured Phycisphaeraceae bacterium | reverse complement strand
GCCACGACGGCTGTTTCGAGCACGATTCATACCTGACCATGAAATATCCGGGCTACGGCCGGCTCGTCGTCACCGAACAGGCGGGCCAGTACAACTTCATTGAAAATGGAATCACCCTGTTTTCATCCTACGATATCGAACAGGTCGAAATGACCGTGCATTTCGCCATGTCGCAGCGGCCGGATGCCCGTCAGGTACTGTTGATCGGCGGTGGAGCGGCCGGCACGGCGAAGGAAATCATCAAATATCCCAACGCAATCGTCACATACGTCGAACTCGACCCGGATATCGTCTCGGTCTCCCGGAAGTACCTGCCGCATCAGCTCGATGACGACAGAATCGAGGTCGTTTACACCGACGGCAGACGATTCCTGCGAACGACTGAAAAACAGTTCGATGTCGTCTTGATCGATATGCCCGACCCGGCTTCGGCACAGATCAACCGGTACTACACTCGCCAGTGTTTCGAGGAGGTGAAGCGGACCATGGTACCCGGCGGCGTCGTGGCAATGTCGGCGGGTTACTACGCCAATTACATCAGTGATGAACTCGCCGCACTGATGGCGTCAACACATCGTACTCTGAACGCAGTGTATGAAAAGATACTGGTCGTGCCGGCGGGCCGGGTTTATTTTCTCGCTTCCAACGGCGAACTGTATCGCGATATGGCACAACGCGTCGAGCAGGCGGACGTGCAGACTCAACTGATTCGGCCTTACACCATCGACGCCATCATGGCGCCCGATCGGCTTGCTGATATGCAGCGTGGCATCAGTCGCAACGCGGCTCTCAATACGGACATGAACCCGGTTCTCTATTATTACCATCTGCGACACTGGCTGAGCCGATTCAACTTCAAAATCGGCTGGCCGGCGATCGCCGCGGCCGCCGCGATCCTGGGGGTTTATTTCTACCGCATGAAGGTCACGTCATTCACCATCTTCACAACCGGCTTTGCGGCTTCAACGCTCGAGCTCGTATTGCTGCTGGCGGTTCAGATTCTCTTCGGTTCACTCTATCACCAGGTGGGACTGATCGTCACGCTGTTCATGGCCGGACTGGCGATTGGCAGTTACATCGCATACCGGCTGCCGGGTGCGAGAAGCTACGGGCTACTGCTGTGTACAGAATTCGGCCTGGCCACGACGGCCCTGATCCTGCCGGCGGTGATCATACTGCTCAACCAGTTCAACCATCCGACCCTGTCGACTGTCAATGAATATGCCGTCTATCCTCTGGTTACACTGGGCATCTCGATCCCGGCGGGAATGGCGTTTCCTCTGGCATCGAAGCTTCAGTTCGACTCCCCGGCTACGACGGCCTCACGACTCTACCGCGCCGATTACCTCGGAGCATGCCTCGGAGCTTTATTGGCTGCCGTCATATTCATACCCGTACTCGGTATCACAGGAATATGCATCCTGGTCGGCGCGGTCAAGATGGCCAGTCTGTGCGTATTAGGGTTGAAGCGGCCATTCCGGGAAACACTCCACGTGGGGGCAAACCTTGATACTTGACACTTTTCGAGACGCATCACGATTTTCGCGATCGGCCGCAATCCATCCTACGGTGTTACGATTGCGCCGACGCGGTAGAAATACTGCACGCCCCCGTGAAGATCAGCGGTGTCGGTATATGTCGTGGTATTCGGACCCGTGGCGCCGACTTCATGCCAGTCCACGACGCCGTGATACGGCTTGCGTTGAATGACGAACCCCGATTCTTCGGGACAGTCATCCGTCCATTGCAGTTCGACCTGGCCGACCGTCACGGACGCTGCCTGAAGATCGACCGGTATGCACTGCGGATCGACCATGACCGGGGCATCTTCCACTGACCTGCGGGTTGCCCGACCGTGCAGGATGCCCTGCTCATCGAACCAAAGCGGATCGATACAGATGAACCGGTCCCAACCCACTGTGGTTGTCTGCTTCTGATGGTATACCATCCAGAGATTGCCCGTATCATCCGTGGTCACACAGTTGTGGCCGGGTGATATGACATTACCGTCACCGGCAATAATGGGATTATTCTCATATTTCGTAAACGGCCCCATCGGACTGCTCGCCGTCGCGTATCCGATCGCGTAATGCGGACCCGATGCGCCCGAACCGGAGTACATCATGTAGTAAATTCCATTATGCTTGATAATAACCGGCCCTTCGACAATCGATGCGTCCATCTTCTCCCACGGCTCGGTGGGCGACATCAGAAAAACAGCCGGCTCGTCTGCCTTTTCCGTCGGACTCGCCATCTTCTGAACATAGATATTGAAATTGGTGTAATACAGGTAGTATTGACCGTCGTCATCACGGAACATGTGCGCATCGATCATACCGCTGACCAGCGTACCCAGATCAGTAAACGGCTGGCCGGGATGATCGGAAACCGCCACACCGATATTCCAATCCACGGTATAGTAAAGATAGAACCTGTCATCGACCGGATCATGAAATACATCCGGCGCCCACACATTACTCGGACCCGGACGGAATACTTCCCCCGACCATGTCCAATCGACAAGATCCGGCGAGGTCAGCACCGGATAACTTTTGTTGTCATGCGTAAAGTACATGTAGTACAGCCCGTCGTAATAAACCACCGACGGATCAGCCGGCCCGATGTCCGGAAGCACCGGATTCATATATGTATCCGCCGCCTCGATCGTATATGCAAAACTTAACATTACTGCAACAAGTAGAATTCGCGCACAATAACAACGCAAATCTTTGTGTCTCTCATCTTCCAGATTCATTCTGCCTTCTCCTTAACTCAGATATAGCTGCCTGTCAGTGCACAGTTGCATCATTATATCAGATCATTCATGCCGGATGAACTGAACCACTACCGGCTGGAAGCCGGTAGGTTCAAAGTCGTGAGCTACGG
>CAYRND010000260.1:0-2950 GCA_964425365.1 uncultured Phycisphaeraceae bacterium | reverse complement strand
TTATCGGCTTGCCCCGGTGGTAAACTTGAGCTTTTATAGCGCTGTAGTGCTAATAATTTGCTCCGCAGTGCCACCCATTGCATAGGATGAACCAGCGGTTATACTTCCTATTACAGCTGAGATACTCATTGTAATGCATAAGCCGCTATACGAAAACGAAAACTCACCCGTCGGATCCCACTCATTCACCGGATCCGCATGGCAATACAGGTATTTATGCAGACTCTGAGGATCGTAGAGATTCCCCTGATACGGATCGAGCCTGTTAAACCTGCCGACTGACGGGTTGTAGTACCGTGCTCTGAGGTATTGCAGGCCTGTGGCTTTGTCCATGTACTCGCCGGAGTAGAGGTGGTTGGTCATGGCGCCTTCGTATCCGCCGAAGACTTTGCCGAAGGCGTCGTAGCGGAAGCTCTGCAGGCCGAGTGTGTCCAGGTCGTACAGGATCCTGGTATTGCCGTGGCCGTCGTAGAGGAAGAAGACCGGCACGTTGTTGTACATTGAATACAGCATCTGCGTATCGACCTGGCTGATCAGGTCGTGGCCCCAGGCGTACATCCGGTCGGTGCGTGTGCCGGTGTAGTCGGTGACGATTTCCTCGATGACCTGTGCATAGCCGGTGTGGTTGTTGGCGTCGATCAGGTACTCGGTGGTGACCGTGCCATAGGTATCGTCTACGGAGACCTGCTTCACACGGATGCCCTGTTGGTTATAGGTGTAGTCGATCACCTGCTCGGGTGTGCCGTCGCCGTCGGTATCGATTTCAACGTGGCAGAGTCTGCCCTCGGCGTTGTAGGTATAGACCGTCCGCTGGAGCACCGTACCGGCGGTGGTCAAGCCGGTACGGACTTCCATCTGAGTCTGTGTGGTATGGTCGCCGCCGTAGGGATCGGCCGGGGTGGTGGTGAAATCGGCGTTCGGGCCGTAGTAGTAGAGCTTGGTGGTGTCATCCGCCGTGCCGGGGGCATCGGCCATTTCCACCAGGAGTCGGTCGTTGATGTCGTAGGTGTAAGTTACCACGGTGTTCTCATCCGGATTAGCACTGATGAAGCCGTGGTCATGGCTGACCAGCTCGATTCTGTTTCCGATTATATCATAGGTGTAATGGGATTCGTAGTCCCGGCTGTCATATTCCAGATCATCTATCTTCTCATTGATGAGCCTTCCGAGGTTATCGTAGGTCCAGTATATCATAAAGTGGGGGTAATCAGTGACAACAGTTGACCTCGCCACAGTTGTGAGGGTTCGCACTCGACCAGAGGTGAACTCCATTGATGCAATTGTGCCAATGCGGCTTTTGTCCAGCCGTTTCGACCTGATAAACATTTCATGCCTTGATGATCAATAATGGCACGAATGCTATTTTTGATCGCTGCACGTCGCCTGACCAGTGTTGTTCGATAGGATATCAGTGATCGCCATTGACGGACTTCAGAAGTAGGCAGCTGTACGGTTGGCAATTGCCCCATTGCCGACAACTTTGCCAGTTTCAACGCATCATCTTTATCTGTTTTTCGTTTAACGGATTTCCATCGCCAGGCTTCGTGGTTGGGATTGGCGACTTCGATCGCAATCTCCATCGCCTCACACAAGTCCTTAACCCATCCAGCGGCTGATCCGACTTCAATGACCACACGTTGTGGGTCATGTTCGGTAATCAGGTCATGAAATACTTGTGGACGTGTCTGTACGGTTTGAAATACCGGATCGGATGATTCTGCGGTGTATAAGCAGGCAACACTCTTGAATTTTCCCAGGTCAATTGCGAGAATACGTGTCATGGTCGATAACGTTCTGAAAGTTTCGCACAATTGAAAAGGCGGTCTCCGTGTGAGAGGATTTGTGTAGTTCGAAAAACAATAACCTCAAACACAGGAGACCACCATGAGTAATGTAACATCAGAATCGGTTCAGGACATGCCCCAAGTCATCAAAATCGACGAAGACAAGGTTCATCAGCACTTGAACCGGGTTGTCAGGCAATCCGTGGAAGACACCCTCAACCAGATGCTAGATGCTGAAGCAGACAGGCTTTGCAATGCAAAGCGATACGAGCGATCAACGGATCGTGCGGATACCCGAGCCGGTCATTACACACGACAATTATTGACCACATCCGGGAAGGTGAGTTTGAAAGTGCCCAAGCTGCGATCGCTGCCTTTTGAAACACAGATCATCGAGCGGTACCGCAGGCGAGAATCCTCTGTCGAAGAAGCACTTATTGAGATGTACCTGGCCGGCGTCAGCGTACGTCGGATTGAGGACATCACTGAGGCGCTCTGGGGAATCCCGGCGCGCCGGGATCCCTCCACAGTCAGTGAGCTGAACCAGAAGGTGTACGAGCAGATCGAAGCGTGGCGTAATAAACCCATTACAGGTGAACATCCCTACGTGTACCTGGACGGCATTTGCCTCAAACGCAGTTGGGGAGGTGAAGTACGTAACGTCAGTGTGCTGATCGCGATAGGCGTCGCCTCAGACGGCTTCCGAGAAGTCCTTGGTATCTGTGAAGGGGCCAAGGAGGATAAGGAAGGTTGGTTGAACTTCGTACGACAGTTGAAAGCCAGAGGCCTGCAGGGTGTCAAACTGTTCATCAGCGATAAATGCCTGGGACTGGTCGAATCGCTGGGCGAAGTCTATGCGGAGGCATCATGGCAACGATGTGTGGTCCACTGGTACCGCAATGTGCTGAGCCTGGTTCCGAAAGGCAAGTCACGTGAAGTGACCGCCATGCTCAAGGCCATGCACGGCCAGGAGGACCGCGGGGCGGCGTTACGTAAAGGGCAGGAGGTTGTCGAGAAGCTGAGGCAGATGAAGCTGTCTAAGGCCGCTGAGCTGGTTTCAGAGAGTATGGAAGAAACGCTGTCGTATATGAGCTTTCCACGGGAACACTGGATAGTAAGCGTCCGGCCAACCCACACCCTTGACAGTGTAGAGCAGTGATGATGAA
>CAYRND010000259.1:0-2981 GCA_964425365.1 uncultured Phycisphaeraceae bacterium | reverse complement strand
TCGATGTCAAGTCCATCGACGTAAAAATTCATCCGCTTAGCTTAACACCTATGCCACCGACCCCGCCTCTACACAACCTGATAAACCGTCAACCCGACAGACCGGCCTCTCCAACTCTCTCCTGCTCGATTGATCACCTGCACGACTACCCCCTGCCTCACCTGGCCAAACCCCACCCCTCGTAATACGAGCCGCAAGATCAAGCGCCACACAACTCTTGCCCAACCCCGGATCACCCATCAATAACGTCAACTTACCAAGCGCCATCCGACCCGGCCACAACCACCGCACCGCACGCTTCTCCACACCTGACATCAACCTCGCCCCTGACACACCCAGACCCGGCAAATCGCCTGAACCGACACAATTTCCGTTATTCAAAGAACTTTCGATTAAATCCAATACCATTGCAAACATCCTTTCTGTTATATAAGAAATTCGTACGTATAATACACGAGCCTTATTGAGCCGTCAACTTGTTAGGAATTCGAATTGACGTGCGGCTCAACCCTCAACAGAAACGGTGGATCCAGGAATCCGGAATATGAATGCCACCCTCTCTTCCTGCGACCGAATCCTTACTCATTCCATGATTAAACATTGTCACCAGCAACCAATCCTGACTTTTTCAACTGTAAACAACTTTTATAAAACAATTTATACCGTACAATTGATTTTAATCAGTACATCTCTTAAAATTACTCAATTGATTGAGTAAATTCTGCCGACACGATCAGATAGATAAATATGTTCAAAAGACCCATCTATAGTCAGCTGGTCAGTCGACTCGAAGAGCCAAGGCAGTTCATTCAGGTGCTGGCCGGGGCTAGGCAAACGGGAAAAACCACACTGGTCAGGCAGGTACTCGCTGAACTGCCAGGCCGAAATCATTATGCCTCTGCGGATGAGCCAACGCTAAAGGACCGATTCTGGCTTGAACAGCAGTGGGAAATAGCGCGGCGGCATGCAGGTGAGACGACGCACTTCACGCCTGTTCTTGTACTCGATGAAATACAGAAAATCCCGGACTGGTCCGATGCGGTCAAGTGGCTCTGGGACGATGATACCGCCAACGGCAGATCACTCCACGTCGTCATACTCGGCTCAGCACCTCTGCTCATGCAGACCGGCCTGGCCGATAGCCTTGCCGGCCGGTTTGAAATCATTCCCATCACGCACTGGTCGTTTGCCGAAATGAGAGATGCTTTCGACTGGAACCTCGACAAGTATATCTACTACGGCGGTTATCCCGGTGCCGCTCCGCTTATCAGTGATCCCGTGCGATGGCAACGCTATATCCTCGACTCACTCATCGAAACAACACTCTCACGCGATATCATGCTGCTCAAACGCGTCGACAAACCCGCACTGCTCCGGCGGATGTTCGAACTCGGATGCCGATACTCAGGCCAGATACTCTCTTTTAACAAGATACTCGGACAACTGCAGGACGGCGGCAACACGACAACACTTGCTCATTACCTTGACCTTCTCAACGCCGCAGGACTGCTCACCGGCCTCCAGAAATACGCAGGTCAGTCCGTACGCCGGCGGGCATCGAGCCCGAAATTCCAGGTCCATAACAATGCTCTCGTCACAGCACAAACCGAGACCTCACTGAACGATACCAAAGCCGACCCCGCACGATGGGGCAGACTGGTCGAATCCGCAGTCGGAATGTGGCTGATCAACCAGACCGCACACTCAAATATGCAATTGCATTACTGGTCCGAAGGCAACCACGAAGTCGATTTCGTTATCACGCACGAGAACAGAATCGTCGCGGTTGAAGTAAAAAGCAGCACAGTACGACCGGCATCGCCGGCAGGAATCAAAGCCTTCATCTCGCAGTTCAAAGTCGACCGATTATTGCTCGTCGGAAAAAACGGCATCCCGCTCGACGAATTTCTCACATCACCCGCCAGGTCCTGGTTCGAATAACATCGCTCTAAACCCATCATTGCCGAAACCCTGCCGTTGGCCATAACAGCTGAAATAGGGGCAGTTCCGAATCGGTATCGGAAATCGGAGTTTCCCTGGAACCTTCATTTCATCCGACACCAACCGCTGCTCGATCGTTATAATATACTGGTCTATCCGCGGTATTTCGTGGGTCGCAGACGTTCAAATCGTATTTTTCACCCCACAGTACATCGGTGTTTGTACTTCGAATGCCTCAGCCTGGACATCAGGCCACATTGACGCATGGGAGTTGTATGAATGCACGCTGGATTTGGATCACCTGATTTCGGCCCCATCGGTTGCCTTGGTGCAATTTTATTTGTGCTGTTTATAGTCGCTGTTGCGGTTGGACTCATCGTTCTTGCCTGGTCACCCATCTTATTCCCTTAGATTATCCGCACACGATCTCTGCTGAGCTATAAGCAGAAGCTGTGATTGTTTCTTTCGGGTCGCAGACGTTCAAATCGTATTTTTCACCCCACAGTACCTCGGCGAGTGTGAAGGCACTGTGGGGTGAAAAATACGGGGGATTTGCGTGGGTGATCGGCATCATTTACGGGCATGCTCCAAAACGAAAACCGCATGATTTACCGACAAGCGATTCCATTTGTCCTCCCCCATCCGCTTACGCGATAATCGGCCCATAAGAGCCTTCCGGAGGGCGTCCCGGCACGCCGGGATGGGGGCTGGCGGCGAAGCCCCCCACGTTAACCGGCCGTTAACCTCTGACCCACGGAGAATCCCAAAGGACCCGTTTATCAAAACGGTGCAACGCTTCAGCCATGCCCGGATACGATTATACAAGTATTTTTCGCCCCTCAGTTCCCTCACAAACACCAGGGAACTGAAAGGCGAAAAATACGGCCCGAACAACAGGCAACCGATCGCTTTCACCAATAACACCATGGATATCTTTCAAGTGTTTCAGCTCTTTGCTACCCACAGATTCTGCTGAAGAACCAACTTTAGGTTCATCCGACTAAAGCGTAGGTAGATTCATGCAGGGCGAAGATTTTGAG
>CAYRND010000258.1:0-3117 GCA_964425365.1 uncultured Phycisphaeraceae bacterium | reverse complement strand
CCGGCTCATATGCCGGGCGGAATCTTGAGAGGAGTTAATAGAAAGCTAACAGTCCGGAGATCCATCCGAATTAGGATCACAGGGTTCCGAACCGCCGATGAAAACATAGTTTATAATGTACACGGCGTCGGACACATTCACCGCGCCGTCACAATTAGTATCGCCGGCCATCAAAGGTTCCGGCGCTTCCCCACCTATGAAGACATAATTTATCACAAAGACAGCATCACTCACATTAACAGCAAAGTCCGAATTCACATCTCCGCAGGTATACGGCGGAGCTTCCTGATCGGAATGATATGTGAACTCTCCATCGCTGTTCTGCGAGGCGGCCATCAGGAAATACATGTCGACCGGCGGATTATCCTTCACATAGGGATTGATAGGATCGCCGAAATAATGCACCATATTGGTGCCGCTTGCGGCATACACATTATACAGGCACATCTGCCAGTCGGTACAGCCCGATGGATTGTTCGGGTCGCAGTCATAATTCCAGCCGGTGTTCATATACTGATTGCAGGGCACACACAGGCCGCACATATCAAAGTTCTGGCTCTTATTCTCCAGGCCGTCGGTATATGTGAACATATAATTCAGGCACCCGGCCAGTTCGGGCATGTTACAATGCGCCTGGCACATAGCCGCTGCCAGCGGGGTATCATGACGCGGATTGACAATCTGATCGATAGCATTATGTAATGCCGCCGGATCGGTCGAGAAATCATGGTGGAGTACCAGGCCATAGGTTTCATTGAAGCTCATAACCGACACCTCGAATACGCCGGGATAATCGGTATCGGCGGGATCGAGAAGCTGATCGAGCTCATCATGAGCCAGGAGTTTGGCCCGATACAGGCGGCTCTGTCCGGCCAGATCAGACAGCGCCATCGAACCGGATTGGTCGATGGTAAGAACCGCCCAGCGATCGTGAATCGTGAATTCAACCTGGAATGTACCTTCGCAGAATTCACCGCATTCATCGGTACAGGCAACGGTTACAACTGCAGTCTCGCTTCCCGAGGGTGTGTAGCACCACTCACCGTTTATGATAGCACCCGGGCCGTTAATAACCTGGCAGTCGACCAAATTATTATCCACATCCTCGGCATAAACCGGAAGACATACCTCGGCAGCCTCGCACTGGAAGATGGCGGTATCTGCGGGGATATAGCAGACCGGCGCGGAATTGTATTCAACCGTCATCGTAGCAGTGCCCTGGCATGATGCACCGCAGACATCGTTACACTCGAAGCTGGCGCTGTAAGTGCCCGGGCCGCTTGTGGTAAAGCTCCAGGTGCTGCCGTCGAAGCTGCCCACCCCGGATGTCATAACGCAGGTAACATCCTGCACATCCGTGGCGCTTACCGCAAAGGTAAATGTGCTGTCATCGCAGACGAAGAATGTCTGGTCGTCAGGCAGATTGCAGACCGGCGGATCATTAGGAATAATCGTGACAGTTTGTACACACTGCACACTATTTCCGCAGTCATCGGTCGCAGTCCAGGTACGCGTTATTACATCGCCTGTCTGTGAATCTGCATAGGTCACATCAGGATCGGCATCACAGTTATCGGTAGCTGTGGCAAAGCCGGTCGCCGACGGGTCGGAGGGACCGTCACATTCGACATCTACATCAGCCGGACAGTTGATAGCCGGCGCAGTATCGTCATTAACAGTGATTACCTGCTGGCATTCGGTGAAGTTGCCGGATTCGTCAGTGGCTTTATAGGTTCTGGTAATCACCTCAGGGCAACTATTGCCGTCCGAGACATCACCCACATGAACGACCACAGGATTCGGATCGCAATCGTCTGTCACAGTCACAGCGCCTATATCCACAGCCGGGATATCGTCGGCACACTGCACCGCAACATCATCCGGGCAGGTTACCACAGGCGGCGTGGTATCTTCAATCGTAATTGTCTGAATGCAGTCAACACTATTTCCGCAATCATCGGTCGCAGTCCAGGTTCTTGTAATAACATCATCGGTCTGCGAATCAGCGTAGATCACATCCGGATCTGCATCGCAATTATCTGTCGCGGTGGCAACGCCTGTGTTTGACGGATCGGTCGACTCCGAGCAATCAATCGTCAGGCTTGCCGGACAGGTAATAACCGGATCGGTTGTATCATCGACAGTGATTATCTGCTGACATTCGGTGAAGTTACCGGATTCGTCAGTGGCTTTATAGGTTCTGGTAATCACCTCGGGACAGCTATTGTCATCCGAGATATCGCCCACATGAACAACAACAGGATTTGGATCGCAGTCATCTGTAACAGTCACAGCGCCAATATCCACAGCAGGAATATCAGCGGCACACTGCACCACAACATCATCCGGGCAGGTCACCACAGGCGGCGTGGTATCTTCTATAGTTATTGTCTGAACACACTGCACGCTGTTTCCGCAATCATCGGTAGCCGTCCAGGTACGCGTAATAACATCACCGGTCTGTGAATCAGCGTAAGTCACATCCGGATCGGCATCGCAGTTATCTGTCGCGGTTGCAACGCCTGTATTTGACGGATCGGTCGACTCCGAGCAATCAATCGTCAGGCTTGCCGGACAGGTGATAACAGGAGCAATGTTATCATTTATAGTGATTGTCTGCACGCATACAGCCGAGTCGCCGCAGTTGTCCACCGCTTTCCAGCGGCGGCTAATCACTTTCTCCTGCGGACAGCTCCCGGGAGTTTCAGTGTCGGTATAAGTTACAGTCGGTGTGGGGCTGTCCTCATCGATTGCAGTGGCTGTACCGGTATTTGACGGATCGGTAGATTCGGCGCAATCCAGGATAACATCTGCTGGACAGGTAATTTGGGGCGGCAAGTTGACCGCAATCATTATCTGAACAGTACCGCCGCAGGTGGCATCGCATTCATCGATACATTCGAATGTAGCCGAATAAACACCCGCTCCGCTTGTCGTAAAGCTCCAGGTACTGCCGTCAAAACTACCGCTCCCCGAGGTCATCGTGCATTCCACCAGATTGCCGTCGGCATCGGTGGCCGAAACCGGGAAGCTGAAGGATGAATCGTCACACAGGAAAAATGATTGATCGTCAGGCAGCTCACAAATCGGAGCTTCGTTTATATCAATTGAAATGTC
>CAYRND010000257.1:0-3122 GCA_964425365.1 uncultured Phycisphaeraceae bacterium | reverse complement strand
GATCAGGTCACGACTGAAGCGCACCAGGGGACCTTGATAGCGCTGTAGTGCTAGTCGGCCGCGGATCTTGACGCGCAGGCCCTGGTAAACCTGATTTTCTCGGATTTCCTGAACGGTGATCGAATCCGAATCGAATGTCAGGCCGTCTGGCTTGACCCGTGCCCGGCACACGTCGGTGAAGATCGCCCGCAGTGTCGATTCGGTGATCTCGCCCGACCCGAGCAGGTCGAGGTCGCGCGTGGGTCGGTGGGGACGATCCAGCCAGAGAACAAAGAGCATGGCGTCCTTGAGTACGAATCGTTTACCATGGCGGGTTCGGGTCAGCCGGTACAGAAAACGCTCAACACCATAACGTGTTAGAACATTGTTGAAATCCTCTCGCCGCTCATTGGCTCGTTTCAACAGGCGGTCGTTAACGGATTGGGCAACTGGATCGTTCGGCGGCGTCATCCGAGCATTGCCTCCATATAGGGTCTCATGACCCGTTCGACGCGGCAAATGCGAGCGTAATGAACCAGGTCATCGACCTTGACACTTCGCTGGCGCAGGCAGTCGCGCAGGGCTTCAATGGCGACATCGAGGCCGATCTTGTTGCGGAACTTGAAGCAGTCGGCCACCGTTTTGGCAGGGCTATAGACACGCACTTCAATGCCGTCCACATCGTGTTTTTCAATGCCTTGGGTAAAAGCGTCACCAGAGAAACGAAATACCTTCACGTCAACCGTTTCGATCCGCGGCGAATGGGCTTTCTCCTCGATGGCCAGATACACAAAGTGTGGGAGCTGGGTCGTCAGCTCATGGAATGACAGCGACGAGATCAGGCATATGACGCCTGAAGGGGCGCGCTTACAGACCTCGGCGAGCGACACGTTCCCGGATGACATCTGGCCGGGGATCCGGTAGAGCCCTCGGGCGACCCGCTTGATCAGCCCCTGCTCATGGGCCATGTGAAGGTACTGACGAGGGATACCCACCTCTGCCAGATCTCGCGGCCGCAGCAGCCCTTTACGATGGGCTAGATCGACAACCTGTTGGACTCGCGTAGCGGGCATGGTTTTACGTTTCCTCATCTATTATCGACAAGTCCCGAGGAAATGTAAAGAAGTTATTGCAATTGGCAGTGAATGCAAGACGATTTGTGTCACGTATTGTCGGTCATCAAACTGTTACCGACCGACGTTTTGTGTCAATATGGCTTGACAGGGTATATATTCAAGAACCTTTTGGCAATACTTATTAATATAAACATCCTAAGTAAAAGCCCTTAAGACGGTTTATTTCGAACAATTACGTGAACATTCGGCGTATGTAAATTTCTCATATAAGTTTCATTTGTAAGCGTTTTTCTTGTCTGGTAATCATTTTCACCGCCAATCTAGCCTAAGTACGTCCAAATTGCGGTTTGCAAATGTTTTTCTTGCTTATAGTCGATATGTAACAGATAATCTCAGGTCGTAAGCGTTTTTCAGGTGCCGCCTATGTCAGTAAACGAATTCCATGAAGCTGATTCCAAGCCTGCCGGCTATGCTGCGCTCACGGCAACGTATAACATCGCCACCATCCCCAACTCACATGAATCTCTGATTGCATCCAGCAATACACATCGGGTCGATACATCAAACGGCATGGTCAGGGAAACCTATCCCGTCACGTATTGGCCAGGTGATGGCTTGGGCAACCACCTTGAGTTTGCACTGAAGTACGACGGCGTGAATCTCGCCATTCTTGCATGCGTGTTTAACGCTGCTGATTCCGCCGAGATTGTCGCATACATCGCTTCGAAACCAACAGGGAAGTATGCTCGCCGCATCTGGTATCTGTACGAATACATCACGGGTCAACGGTTGCCACTGGATAATCTCAAGCGAGGCAACTACGTCGATGTTCTGGATCCAGATGAATACATCACTGCCAACTCAAGCGTCCGGATCCAACGCCAGCGTATCAACGACAACCTTCTCGGCAACGCTCAGTTCTGTCCGATCGTTCGCCGTACTGAAGCCATCAACCACTGGTTGAACAACGACCTCAAACAGCGTTGCCAGGCAATACTGGGCAACTACCCACCGGGGCTGCTCAAGCGTGCGCTGAGCTATCTCTACACGAAAGAAACCAAGTCATCATTCGAGATCGAGAACATCAAACCAGATGCCAGCCGCGCTGAGCGATTTATCGCTTTGCTGCATTTGGCTGAAACCAAGGACTTCTGCAAGAAACATCATCTGATCGACCTGCAGAATCGTACTGTCGATCCACGTTTCGCTGATACCGACTACCGCAGCAGCCAAAACTACATCGGTGAAACCGTATCGTTCCAATCCGAACGCGTCCATTACGTTTGTCCGAAACCCGAAGATATACCCATATTGATGGCCGGTTTACTCGATGCACACAACCGTATGGATAGTGCCGGCACCCACCCGGTTGTCCACGCCGCGTTGATCGCGTATGGTTTCGTGTTCATGCACCCGTTTGAAGATGGTAACGGGCGCATCCACCGATTCCTCATCCACAACATTCTCGCCAGATCCGGCTACACACCCGAAAGCCTGATGTTCCCCGTCTCAGCTGCGATGCTGAAGAACCCACTTGACTATGATGCATCACTGGAAGCATTCTCGCGGCCGCTTCTTCCCCTTGTAGAATACACTCTGGATGAAGCGGGACGGATAGCTGTACACAATGACACGGCCGCTTGGTATCGCTTTATTGACATGACCCCCCAGGTCGAGGCGCTATTCAGGTTCATCGAGATGACCATCGATACTGAACTGACCGAGGAACTGAACTTCCTCATCAGCTACGACCGTGCCAAGGCTGCCATTCAGGATATTGTGGACATGCCCGACCGTCAGATCGACTTGTTCATACGCCTTTGCCTTCAGAACCATGGGCGACTGTCAGGCGGTAAGCGCAACAACCACTTCGCCATGCTTACAGACGACGAAATTTCACGTCTCGAGCAGGCTGTGAACACTGCATACGCTGGAGAACAAATCTGATGGCTTGCACCCGTCAACGATGGGTAACTGATTAGTTCTGACAGCTTAACCTCTATGGAGGTGGTTTAGCCCGGATATTTCATGGTCAGGTATGAATCGTGCTCGAAACAGCCGTCGTGG
>CAYRND010000256.1:0-3137 GCA_964425365.1 uncultured Phycisphaeraceae bacterium | reverse complement strand
GATCAGGTCACGACTGAAGCGCACCAGGGGACCTTGATAGCGCTGTAGTGTTAACGCTGATGCTGAAAACACCCATAGAGAAAATGTACGCACCTACCATTCAAAAAATCATTTTGAAATCTGATGAAGATCATTCATTTTTTCCCATGATTCATACGGCGATGGAGCAGGTTGTCCTGACCGGTCGCTGGAATCTGGGACACGTTTATCTGCCACGTCAGGATGAAACCGAGAAGGTGTCGCATTTCTGGTTCATGCCGAATAACTGCTATGAACCGTTCCGTAGCGCCACCGAGAATATGTGCAGCGGCGATCCGAACAGCATGCTCCACAAGACGATACTTGATGAACAGCCCCATTGGGTCACGAATGTATGTCACGATCCGTCATTTCTCAGAGCGGATTTTGCCCGTGACGCCGGCCTCATGACATGGTCGTGCTTTCCGATTTCAGGTAAAGGGAGTGTTCTGGGCGCTATCGAATTCTTTTCTGATCATGAGATTACCCGGGAGCAGGACGAATATGAAATGTTGAAATTGATCGGCATGCTGCTCGGTCACTTGATCCAGCGGAATTACATGGAGCGATCACTCGCAGATGATATCTGGCTTCAGCAGCAACGCGTCGGCCGTGAGATACACGATGGAATCTGCCAGGACCTCATGGCCGTGAGCTTTATGAGCAAGCGGCTGAGAAGCCGGCTGAAGCAGGATGACCACAAGATGATGCAGGCGATGGACTCGATTATCCAGACGGCGGAAGCGGTACTCGATAAGGCCAAGGCCACTGCGAAGGGATTATGTCCCGTCCAGATAAACGCCCATGAACTGGTGACTGCGATGGAGGAAATGGTACACCTCAACAGCAGGCGATTCGGCATTACCATCCGCCAGAAAATCAATATCGACACCTCCTTCAACAATCACAGGAAAGCGCAGCAGTTGTACCTGATTGCGCATGAAGCGGTTGTCAATGCCATCAAGCACGGCAAGGCCGATGTGATTGAATTGATGATCCATCACAACAACCACGATATCATCATGCGTATCCGTGACAACGGCATCGGGCTGCAGCATACGGGCAACAACAGTAGCGGAATGGGCCTGAACGTGATACGCCACCGTGCCGGAAGTATCGGTGCCAACCTGCAGATCAACAGCCGGCCGGGAGAGGGAACGGAAATTATCTGCCTGCTGGCATTAACTCGAGAGGATTTCAACGATGCAATCGACAATCGCAAACAGGAAAGTCTATAAAGTCCTTCTGGTCGATGATCACCCGATCATCCGCCACGGCATCCAGGAGTTGATTGACAGCGAGTCGGACCTGAAGGTATGCGCGCAGGCGTCGAACGGGAGCGAAGCCTTCGCGGCGATCGAAGAGCATTATCCCGATCTGGCGGTGGTGGATATTTCACTCGGTTCGGAAAGCGGATTGGAACTGATCAAGGACATCAAGTCACGTTATGAAGAGATCATCGTGCTGGTGGTTTCAATACACGACGAATCACTGTACGCCGAACGCTGTCTTCGTGCCGGCGCCATGGGCTATCTGAACAAGCAGGCCGCTGTTGAACATATCGTCGAGGCGATCCGCCGCGTACTGAAGGGCAAGATATTCCTTCTGCCCCATGCGGCCGACCGTCTGATCGAACAGGCGGTCACCGGCCGGGAAAGTGGTCACCTCGTGCCGCAGGACCGGCTGAGCGATCGTGAAATCGAAGTGTATCGCATGCTGGGCGAAGGCATGGGCACCAAGGAGATCGCCGGTAAGCTGCACCTGAGTATGAAGACCATCGAAACGTACCGTGAACATATCAAGAACAAGCTGAACCTCAAGAACAGCAATGAAATGGTCAAACACGCGGTCGAATGGGTGATGAGTCAGAAATAAACGGATTTGTAGAGTACCGTACCCATTATTTAATTCTGGCGGCATGAGCAAGCAACGCAACCCATGATCATTTCGCTGTGACGCGTGTAAAAACCAATCCTGCAAATACGTTACAGGGTGGGCGATTTCCCGATAGTCACTTCAGCCTACGCACTGACGGGATCATCTGACGCGGCTGTATCAACAATCGAACCTTGCTGAACTAGTATGAAATGGAAGGATGTCACCATGGCAACACTGAACAAGAAGAAGACAGCGGAAAAATACATCATCAATACGATCTATCGCTATGATGAGGAGAAGGAACAAAGTCGGAGCGTCTTTTGCATACCTGAATATACGAATAAGATTATTTCAAATAAGCATCATTCGCCTCAGATCGAATCCGGCATTTCGGAGACCGGCGACAATCCCTGCGAACAAAATTCCGATTGATGAGGAACCGGTAATGTCGCGAACCCATGAAACAGGGTTTCGCAGTGGCTCAGTATGTTTGCTGATAGTCAATGAAGCTACACAAGATGAAAGGATTGAACGATGTCAATCACTGAAACAGAATTCGCCATTCCAGGTGTCAAGGAAGAGGTCCACCAGCAGATTGTCGAGCAGTTGATACGTGCGTACTGGAAGGAGCTGGAAACGGTTCAGAACTACCTTGCCTGCTCGATGAACCTGATGGGCATTCGTGCAGAAGAGATCAAGGAATCACTGGCTGATGACGTGGACGAGGAACTCAGCCATGCGAAGCGGCTGGCGAAACGCATCCATGTGCTTCGCGGCACTGTGCCGGGGAGCATGAAGTTTCAACCTGAACAGGAGATGCTTCAGCCGTCCGGCGACAATCGCGACGTCGCCACGATCATCCGTGGTGTAATCGAGGCGGAGACGGATGCCATACTGCAGTACCGCCGCATTATTGAACTGTGCGACGGCTTCGATTACGTCACGCAGGATTTGTGTATTTCGCTGATGTCGGACGAGGAAGAACACCGCCGCGAGTTTCATGGTTACCTGGCGGAATATGACAACCGGGCGATCTGAACCGCATAGGCAGGCGCGATACAGAAGACACTCCTGGTGACGCCTGCATTCTCACTCATCCACCCCCACCCATCCACCCCCATCCACCCCACCGAAGGCCCCGAGCGGCCATCGGTGGGCTTATCAAGCGAAGAGCATGGGTTCGCGTTACGGCATGGATCTGTACTTATTACCTCTGGTAAGTATGTTCCCAGTAGGCGGGT
>CAYRND010000255.1:0-3176 GCA_964425365.1 uncultured Phycisphaeraceae bacterium | reverse complement strand
AGCTTGATACACTTATGCTCGCTTACGGCATCGCATGGCGTGCCTGTGATGGAACTGCCGGCGCCTTGAAACGTTTCTACCGCTCTCACGCGAAACGTACCGCTTTCTTCTCCGCCGCATTGATCTTCATCATCCTGTTCTTCGTCAGAATTCCGCTCAGAATCGTCGCACCCTGCGAAGTCGTACCAGACAATCCCGGTATCATCACCGCGCCGCTCGATGGCGTTATCGATCAGGTATTCGTTCAACCCGGCCGGCAGGTCAGCGAAGGGGAGCTGCTCGCATCATACGATAAACGCGTTACTATCGAACAACTTAACGTCGCACGACAGCAGGTACGCATTATTGATGCCGAACTGCAGCGGTGCCGCGTTCACGCTTTCGACGACCCCGGAATTCGCGCACAGGTCAATACGCTCGAAAAACGACTCGAACAGGAAAATGTCAGACTCGAACTCGCTCAATATCGCGCCGGACTGCTCGATATCACCGCAGATACCGACGGTACCGTGATGATCGACGACCCCGACCAGTGGCGGGGAAGACCCGTTGTCGTCGGTACCAGAATTCTACAGATCGTCAATGCCCGAAGTACACGCGTCGACGCCTGGCTCCCACTCGATGATAATATCAGATTCGATCAACAACGAAACGTACGGATCATTCTCAGCGCTGACCCCGGCGTTACACGATTCGCAAAACTCACTTACGTCGCAATGAACAGCCGAATCAGCCCTGAAGCCGTTCCCGCTTTCCGCGCTGAACTGCATTGGATCGATCAGCCTCGCGATCTCAAAATCGGTATGCAGGGCGCTGCGGTACTATACGGCCGGAATGTGTCGCTCGCTTTCTGGCTCATTAGAAAACCTTGGGCTTTTGTCAGGCAGAACTTAGGATTCTGACCCTTGAAACTTGCAGCATCACATAACGATTTGATCCTTCCAACCCTGAGACCCGACCTCGAAATACTGCCGGGCCCGACCGAACACGACGGACGGCCTGCCTACATCATACACGATCCGCTTCACGCTAACTTTGAAAAAGTATCATGGGCACAGATGCAGATCATCAGATTCCTTCGTCATCCCATCACACTCGATCGACTCATGAAACAGCTCGAATATACCACTCTCAAAGTATCCGTCGATGAGGTCAGAACGCTCTGTGCCGACCTCATCCAACGCGGCCTCACACACGCCTCCGGCGTAAGACCCGTTCAACAACTCATGGAACAGAAGCATCGCTCGCTTTATCAACAAGTAATGAATGTTATCCGGCATTACTTCTACTTCCGACTGCCTTTGATACATCCAGATACCTTCCTCGATCAGACCGTTCGATTCGCTTCTATACTCGTCTCGCCCGTCATGATCACCCTCTACCTCGCCGCGGCATTGCTCGGCCTGATTATTCTCATGCAGCGATTCGAGCAGTACATACATACCTTCACCTGTTTCTTCAACTTCTCCGGAATGCTCCAGTATGTGCTCGCTATCGTCGCTGTCAAAACCGTACACGAATTCAGCCACGCTTATACCGCAAAAGCCATGGGCACACGCGTTCCCGCAATGGGTATCGCATTCATACTGCTCTGGCCCGTTCCCTATTCCGATGTGACCGACGCATGGCGACTGAGAAGCAGGAAACAACGGCTGATTATATCGCTCGCAGGCGTGATCGCGGAATCCGTTATCGCCGCAATCGCACTTTGCCTCTGGGCGTTCGCACCCACCGGCGTACTCAAGAGCATCTGCTTCGTCGTCTCCTCCGTGACGCTCGCTGCTACCCTGCTCGTCAACCTCAATCCCGCTATGCGATACGACGGCTATTACGTGCTCAGTGACCTGATGGGGGTCGATAACCTGCAACAGCGGGCGTTCTCGCTGGCAAAATGGTTCTTCAGAAAATCACTGCTCGGACTCGATCTGCCGCCACCCGAACGCATCACATCAACAACACGATTCGCCGGTATGATTCTCTACGCCGTCTATGCATGGATCTACCGGACTTTGCTCTATATCGCAATCGCACTCTTCGTCTATTACGCATTCACCAAAGTGCTCGGTGTCATGATGCTCGCCGTAGAAGTCTGGTTCTTCTTCATCCAGCCAGTCGTCAATGAAGCCGCCTACCTCGCAAAACAGTTCAGAAAACTCTCGCTCAATCCGAAAAGCGGAACGACACTCGTACTCGTCCTCATACTCCTGCTTTACCTCGCTCTGCCGTTGCCACATAGACAGAGTATACCCGCAGTGACCATGCCCGCCGTCGTTCAGCAGATTTACATCACACAGCCCGGACGGGTACGCACCGTGAATGCAGAACTCGATGACGACGTATCCCAGGGGCAACTGCTGCTCGAACTTCGCTCCAGGCAACAGGAGGCCGAACGGGAAATCACAAGACTCGAAATCGATATCCTCCGAAACCAGCTGACACGACTCGCAAATGACGAACTCGGGAAAGCTTTCATTCCGCAGAAACGCGAAGAACTCGAACAGGCCGGATCAAAATACGCCGAATTGCAACAGGCACACGAAAATTTGCGAATCCATACCGCTATCACCGGCACGATCGTCGATTGGGACAATAGCATAGAACCCGGCATGTTCCTCCCCAAAGGATCGCATGTCGGAACCGTCGCTGATGCCGGCAGACATAACGCCGTCGCATACCTCCCCGAAAAATGGCTCAATCATGTTCACATCGGCAAAAATGTATCGTGCCGCCTGCTTTACCCAGCACCGGCGTACAACGGCACAATAACCGGCATAAAACCTGTCCCCGCCGAATACCTCGAGCATCGTCAACTCGCATCAGCCATCGGCGGACCCATCCCCGTCAGACCACAGCCGCACTCCGATAGACTCGAAATCGTCGGTAACTATTACCAGATCGAAATCCAGCTCCAATATGAACAACATGATGATACCCTCAGTCCGACTCAACCGGCCACAAGACTCGGCCAACCCGCAACAATCTACTTCTACTCCAGACCACAATCACTCATCATCAACTTCTTCCAATACCTGCACAAAACACTCATCAGAGAATCATCATTCTGACCCAACCCCACCCATAACACCGCCGGCAGAGGGGAAAAGGGTAAAAGAGGGACACTGGTGAATGGCATGAACTTAAGCTGTAAGCCTATAATATAAAGACGCTTACATCTG
>CAYRND010000254.1:0-3176 GCA_964425365.1 uncultured Phycisphaeraceae bacterium | reverse complement strand
GCATTATTGCGCCTGCCGGGCTTGTGGGAAGATGGGTTGGCCGGACGCTTACGTATGTCCCGCTGATATGGTAACGGTTTCAGGCAGAAGCAATTCAGATAAATCACTGCTGGTAAGCGAAATCTCCAGGTCATAAGGAAGCGTCCCGGAAATGTCGATGACACCGCTGCCGCCGTACGCACCACGATTCTCCCAGAACCCGGGAAGTATCTGAATGGTGATGTCCAGTGTTTCATTATCATTGATTTGAAGGGCACTGCCCTGGGCAGTCCAGTTTTCAACGTATCCGGTTATTTCCACATTCTGGGGGAAATCTATTTCAATGTCGTCGATTATCTCAATATCAAAAGTCGTTGTGGTCTGACCTGCAGAGAGAATGACGGTGTCGGGCAGAACAACCTCAGATTCATCGCTTGAAGCAAGTTGAATCGTCACGTCGCTCGTCGGTGCCTGGTTGACCGTGATGATCCCCGCGTCAGCCAATATCCCGTCGCCTTCAACTGCGTTCGGCGGCAAGGTAATCGTCAGATGGGCGGTTTCATTATCATGAACTGAAAGAGCTGAAGTACCATTGATAAAACCTTCAGCCACGGCGGTAATGACCACGTCCTGAATCCAGTCAAGTTCGGCATCATCAAGAATCTCAATATCAAAAGAAGCGGATGTATCGCCTGAATAGATAGTGACGCTGGAAGGCAGATTCACTTCAGTAGGATCATTCGAGCTCAATTCTATGACAAGATCATCATTGAGAGCATAAGGAATGGATATGGAACCCGTCAGAAGGCCGTCACCTTCTGTCACGTCGCCGGCTATGTTGACTATCAACGGTGGTAATTCCAGGACATCCAGGTGATATTCTTCAACAGCAGTATTCGACGGTGTGGCCGAATCTCTTACCATAACTGAAAAATCGAAACTACCGGATTGAACAGGTACCCCGCTGATCGTTCCTGTTGCTGCATCAATCGTCATTCCGGGCGGCAGACTTCCGATGTTTAGAAAAGGAATGGTCATACCGGGGTTCAGAATACCCATGGAGGGTGATGCCGATTGCCAGTCGCCTGCATTATTGTTATCTGAGTCGCCGATACGTACATAATGATGTGTTGAACTTGTAAGGGGTGACGCCTGGGCGCCTTCCCAGTGGTCAGGAACAATTGTCAGCGGTGTTACTATATTCGCAGGTGACAGTCCCGCGGCCGCCATGAAATCAACGACCTCTCCGTTCCCATCCAGAAGCAGAACGCCGATGATACTGCCACTGCCGTCTGTCCAATTAATATTCTGGCCGGTATAGAAATTCGGGTAATTGCCTTGACCACTGCCATGTTCGTGAAGCACGAACACGCCGTCCGCCATACAGATAGTGCCGGGCTCGAAAGTGATGCCCGTATAAGGTACAGACGTATGGTCATAGTCATAAATCAATACCTGCCAGCCGGAAATGTCAATATCAAAGTCTGACACGTTTGTGAATTCGATGGAATCATAGTCGTCCGTATTGATTTCACTGATCATGAGGCCGGATCCCGACAAGACCGACCATGTATAGGGCAGCACTCCGCCTTGTGCATCAAGATCGATTGAATAAGGATAAGCGATAGCTGCGAGAGGGAGATCGGTAGATGTTATCTGCTCAAGTGGTGAATAAGTGAACGAGTAAGACTGACCCGGATTCACATTTCCCGCCTGATCGGCTATTTCACCTGCGACCAGAGTCACATCGACAACACCGGTCTGCAGATCACCGTCGTAGGCGTATCGCCAGACATTATTACCCAGAGACACGGGCGCATCGGTGATGGAGACACCTGTGACCGTGATGTCACCGGCATCCAGGGTTGTCGCATCGATACCGGCCAATCCCGCATCTGTCCAGTTGATATCAATATGCCCCTGGTCAATATAAACGGTGCTGCCGTCCGCCGGATAAGTCATGCTGCCGGTGGGTGATTCGATGTCGTATATGAAGTTGATCGTGCATCCCATATTCCAGTCACCCGCACCGTCCTGTACTTCGTCCGTATTGATGATGACATCCACGACACCGGATGTCAGATTGCCCTGATAGAAATATCGCCAAGTCAGGTTACCGAGATCGAGTGGATTGCCTGTCATTGTGACGCCTGTAATGGCGATGTCATTTGCATCGATCGTCGCGGCGTTGATCCCGGTGCCGCTGAAGTCAAGCCAGGTGACATCGATATAGCCCGGATCCGAGTTTGTTTTGGCACCGGCCTGAGGATCGGCCAGTTCGGCGAAAGGACCTTCTGTGATAATCTGGATTGTGCCGAAATAAGGCGCGGCATTGACGGCAGTTACAACAATGTCATATTCTCCCAGCATCTGTGCCGACAGATTGGCGAACGTGATATTGCCAGCGGCATCGGTTAATCCGGACCAGTAATCCGTTGCATCATCACTTGAAATACAGACAAGGGCACCTGCCACAGCTTCGCCGGTATCTGTCACACTGATTGTCACATTGCCCGGGATGGCCATGGGAATTGCAACGGGATGTACTACATCCAGCGTGTGCGGCGTATCCGTGCGCAACATCATTTCCGGGTCGCCGAACCAGTGGAAGATATTGAATGAATATTGGGTATCTGAATTATTACCTTGATAGTTGTACATATAATATTTGCCGAACACGAGCGCCTCGGCGGGCCGCATCGAGTGGCTGTACAGCGTGCTGTTGAAGGTGGGATCATAATCCGACCAGAAGCAGGTGTTGATTCCGTGAGCCAGCAGGTCGTTGAATCCGGAGTAGCTGACTTCACTCGCCGCGACGACACCGACTGCGCCGCCGTCAGGATGTTTGAGCAGCGCTTCGGCGAAGCAGTCGCCGCCCCCGTAGTTGAATGTACCGGTCAGGCAGTTGAGACTCAGCACAACAGGGGCCATGTCACCGTTCGTCAGTTGATTGACATTGGATACGTAATAGGGCGGATCACCCCAACCGGTTTCTCCGCCGTGGTCGCGATGAAGCACAAGTCCGACACCGCTGTTAATCGCATCCGTTATCTGCTGGGTTGACTGGCTGCCGCTGACGAACATATCCGAGGTTCATCCGACTAAAGCGTAGGTAGATTCATGCAGGGCGAAGATTTTGAGTCGGAAGAATTCCTGATCTCGAAAACCGTAAGCCTGTCGTTGCATGGTCTTTATCT
>CAYRND010000253.1:0-3183 GCA_964425365.1 uncultured Phycisphaeraceae bacterium | reverse complement strand
CCTAAAGGATTCGCCTGAAGGCGAGGGTTTTAAACCCATCGCAGGGACAATAAAATCCGCCTGTTCAAATTTTTCCGGTCGCCGCAAACCTCACTGACCGACTAATTCAGACGCTTACAAACCATTAAGTACCCATAATCACGAACCCGCAACCATGACTCGTGATATGATGTCATTCAGGGCGATGTAGTGATAGCGATGACTATATCTTACGACTTTTCAGTATTTAAAGGCCCAGGCGAGAATGAATGCCGCCGGCACTAGCCGTAATTCTCGATCCGCATCGAAACGCCACCGACGACTCGCATGGACCAGGTGGTCGGACGAGCGACTGCTCGATGTGCGGATGTGCGACCTGAAATTACAGGTCACGTCCTCACCCATCAATCGGAATATCAAAAAACTCTACACCGAACTCGACCAGAAAGGCCTCACCGGCTTCAGACCGCATTTCTGGTTCAGCAGCGAATGGTTCTCGCCAGATGGCGTACCAGGTATCGCCATACCCTTCTACCTCGGCCACCCCAGACTCACCAAACTCGAAGCCGACCAGATGCTCGAAGTCGAAGGCGGCACCGATAAAGAATGCATGAGAATCCTGCGACACGAGGTGGGGCATTGCATCGATACATCCTACCGGCTGCATCGTAAAAAACACTGGCGGGAAATATTCGGACCCTACGGCAAACCATATCCCGACTCCTATAAACCCAAACCCGGTTCACGACAATACGTTACCCATCTCGACTGGTGGTACGCACAGGCTCACCCCGCAGAAGACTTCGCCGAAACCTTCGCCGTCTGGCTCAAACCCGCCTCCAGGTGGCGACAGGCCTATAAAGGCTGGTCCGCAATCCGAAAACTCGAATACGTCGACGAACTCATGAAGGATATCGCCGGGACTCCGCCACTGGTACGATCACGGAGAACCATCGAACCACTCTGGCAGATCAATAAAACATTAAGACGCCATTACCGAGAAAAAAAACGACGATACGCAGATGACTGGCCGGATTTCTACGACAGTGACCTCCGAAAACTCTTCTCGGATGACCGCAAGTACCGTAACCGGCCGACCGCCGCAGGCTTCCTCAGACGCATCCGACCCGAACTGCGAGACCGCGTCGCAGAGTGGACCGGAACCCACTCCTACACCATCGACCAGGTCCTGCGGGATATGATCGACCGGTGTAAGGAACTGCGCCTGCGAATGGTGAGATCCGAACGCGAAACACGCACCGAAGCAATGGTCATGGTCACTGTCCAGACCATGAACTTCATGCTCGCCGGACGGTACCGCGTAGCGCTGTGATAACGAAAATATTATGAAAAAACGACTGAGAATCATCGTACTGGTCCATGAAGACCTCGTCCCGCCCGAATCGACGAACGAACTGAGCGAGGAGGATATCGCACCCTTCAAAACAGAATACGATGTAATCGTCACGCTACGCGAAATGGGACATAAAGTCCTGCCGCTCGGCGTTTCGTCCGATCTCAATGTCATTCGCAACGCCGTCGACTGGTTCCAGCCGGATATCGCGTTCAACCTGCTCGAAGAATTCAACGGCGTCGGCGTCTACGACGCTCACGTCGTAAGCTATCTCGAAATGATCCGACTGCCCTACACCGGCTGTAATCCCCGTGGCCTTATGCTCGCGCACAATAAGGCGGTCTCCAAAATGATCTGCCGATACCACCGCATCCGCGTTCCGCAATTCGCTGTATTCCCCATGAGCAGAAAAGTACGACGACCCGCACGACTACAGTTCCCGCTGCTGGTCAAGTCACTGACCGAAGAAGGTTCTGTCGGTATCGCACAGGCCTCGATCGTTTACGACGATGAAAAACTCGCCGAACGTGTGCATTTCGTTCACCGGAAAATACAGACCGATGCCATCGCCGAACAGTATATCGACGGCCGCGAACTCTACGTCGGCGTCATGGGCAACGAACGGCTGTTCACACTACCGACCTGGGAACTTCACTTCAAAAAACTTCGCGAGGAAGCGCCACGCATCGCCACCGGCCGGATCAAGTGGGACTACAAGTACCAGAAACAGATCGGCGTGAAGAGCGCCGTAGCCAAAAATCTACCCAATGGCCTCGATAAGGCCATCCCACACCTCTGCAAACGAATCTACCGCGCTATGTCACTCTCAGGATACGCTCGTATCGACCTCAGACTCTCAGATGAAGGTAAAGCCTACCTCATCGAGGCCAACCCCAACCCACAACTGTCCTACGGCGAAGACTTCGCAGAATCCGCCGAAGCCGGCGGTATGAACTACGAAACACTCCTCCAGAAAATTATCAACCTCGGCATGCGATACCGACTCGTCGGACAGGGCTGACACACACATACATACCCAACCGTGCCACGCACAGAAGCCCGTACATGAAACGCGATATAACAGAATGACATACACACAACCCCCCCCCCCGCCATATTCCACCAACCCTCACCCAACCCCCCTGTTGTTCATTGCTTCCTTATTTCATTGCTGATTGTATACCTTCCTGATAATATGACACCATGAACCGCGTCAATAGAAAAGTCACAAGCAGAAAAAAACTGGCCGACCATGATGATGATACTTTTGTACCAGGCACCATGGAACAGCGGATCGCCATGGCCTGGCCTCTCACCCGGGAAATCGCGTCACTGAGCCCGCTTCATGATGTTGAACGAAGATTACAAAGACATATTACACGCATTCATCGACGAGAAAGTTAAGTTTATCCTGGTCGGTGCTTATGAAATGGCTGCACACGGCTATCCACGCGCCACAATGGATATCGATATCTGGATCATGCCTGACGTCGACAACGCACATGCAGTTATGCGGGCACTCAAACAGTTCGGCGCACCTCTACATGCTTGACCGTTGATGACCTTGCAGATGAAAATACCATTTTCCAGATCGGCGTCGCACCCAGAAAAATTGATATCATTACCGGCGAAACTGGATTGAAACTCGAAAAGGCCTGTTCAAATGCTGTTCAAATGAATATTGAAGGAATATGTCTCAACGTACTTTCGCTTGATGATTTGATCACAAATAAACGCGCGTCTGGAAAAGATAAAGACGCCGTTGATGCAAATAAACTGGAATCTCTTAAAAATGAGCCTCCTCAGCAGAATCTATGGGTAAGTTCAGGCTCGGGTAATTGTCCAAGTGT
>CAYRND010000252.1:0-3196 GCA_964425365.1 uncultured Phycisphaeraceae bacterium | reverse complement strand
AAAAATTTTTTAAAAAATGAAAAAGTGTGTTGGTGTCCGGTTTGATTTGTGCGCGAGCTTTTGCTTGATTTCGGTGATTTGGGGTGGTGATGCTGGCTAAAGCGGCTTGAGGCTTGGGGCTTGTGGCTTGAGGTGGAGAACCATGGGGCAAGGGAGGGAGTTCAAGGTTGGGGATCGGGGTCGGGGGTCGGAATTTCGGGTTTTTTGTGTGTGCAGGGAAGTTTGGTCTGGCCATAATCGCTCGTTATTGTAATACGACATGCAATTTGTATAAATCTTAGTTGCCAGTTGGGATCCGACCCCACTGGTTGCTCCATAGTGCCTCGGCGAGTGTGAAGGCACTGTGGGGTGAAAAATACGGCCCAAACGACCGTAAACTTCAGGCATTGCCTTGTGATCAATGTCAATGGGGCAATGGATGCTTGCGACATTCACCCATAGATACTGCTGAAGAGCCTTGGCCGATATTAATAGCTTCACATGTTGCACCTGAGCGTGATAATTTGAAATGGTTCCAGTGTGATATTTATATGATTACCAGTGCCATCTAGCTTTTTCAGTGGTCTTTCAACAAGATCGGCAAGATAACATTCTGTCCATGGCCGGTCCGACTTCAGTACAGCCTTCGCGTGTGTACCGTTCATTTCGTATAACCTGAGTATTGTCGCACTGCCATCTTCCGTCTGCTTGACGGTATCGAGGCAGACCGATGGATGTTCCACTGAAAAGCAGCTCCGGCCACGTATTTCCGGCACTTCACGCAACGGCTGGATAATCACCGGTTGGTTCAATTCACAGGCCGCATGAAACACGCCGCTGCGTGCCAGATCACCGGTATGCGGCAGGAAGGCATAGTTAAATGTATGTCGGCACATATCAGCGGAATCATCAGGGTGCTTGGGACTGCGAAGCAGTGTGATTTCCATTACGCCGCCATGCACATGGTGGCCGTACTTGCAATCATTGAGAATTGCCGCGCCGTAGTCCGGTTCAGACAAATCGATGAATCGTTGTGCGCAACATTCAAATTGGACGTGATCATGAATTGTATTATCGTGTGTCGGACGTTTTACTATTCCGAAGGGAATTTCAAAGGATGCATAGAGTGATCGTATGCCGGTGTCGAACGATGCCCGCAGCATACGATGGCTTTCACGCCAATCCACCCATGTCATGAAAAGCACTGCTTTGGAATATCGGTTCAAGCGTACCTGTTGAACCAGATCCGACTCGCCGACACGAAACTTATGTTCGATACAGGTTTCAAGGCAATTACACCATTTAACACGTCGTTCGATCAGTTCCGCCTGTTCAGGCATTGTTTCACGGTAAAAGCGATTGATATCCCATGCATCCCAGTTATTAGGCCGATCCTCCCAAAGAAGCAACCGGTTCCCTTTGCCTGCAAGTACTTCCCGTTCGACTTCCTTATCGAAAGCCGAGGCAATAGTGCCATTCTCATCAAATTCATAACGGATCAGGTCATTTTCGAGTACATTATCACGCGTTGTACAATAAGACTCATTCAAAGATCCGGCAGTCAGTTCAAGTATGCGGTATCCCATTGCAGGCAAATCGATCTCGATGAAAAGTTTATCGTCGCATACAGTAGATGCCGACGATTGTGTAATGGTCCTGCCGTCCAACCAATTCAATGGTAATCCGACGATTGTTTTTCGCGGCTTATCCAATGTATTGAGAATCGCTACCGCTTCGACCCGGCCGGTTCCATCACAACACGGCATTATTCTGTTCAAGGCGTTGTTTTTCAATGCCGATAAACGCGCCAGGTATGATTCGGATTCGGCAAAAGCGGTGTCATATACCCATTTGATCGAGGTTCCGGGCAGAATATCATGAAACTGGTTGAGCAATACGCCCTTCCATATCTGTTCAAGCTCTTTGTGCGGATAGTCATCACCTGCCACGGCGAACAAGAATTCAACATCATGCAATAATCTTTCGAGTCGGCGGTTGTATTTCTTCATTCTCGCCTGCGTGGTATAGACACCTCGATGCAGCTCAAGATAGAGTTCGCCTTTCCACACTGGAAGACGATCGGCACAAATCGATTCCATATGTTCGAAGAACGACTGGACGAACGCATATTTGACACGTGGCAGGCCTTCGCAATCGGCCATTCTCAAGCCGTACTCGATATGCGTTCGTGACGGCCCGCCTCCACCGTCACCAATGCCGTACAGGTTCAAAAAACAATTCGCGATCTCAGCCTCTTCGTATTCCCGCTCTGCTTTCGTCAAGGTGAGGGGCGTATTCACATCGTGATAATCACCGGATGGCGGGATATGTGCCAGAACACGAGAGCCATCCAGCCCTTCCCAGTAAAAACTGTTGAACGGGAATTTCGTTGTTTCGTTCCATGACAGTTTTTGGGTAACAAAATAATCCGCGCCACACAATTTCAGAATCTGCGGGAGTTGGGCACAAAAGCCGAAGACATCGGGCAAGAAGCAGTTACGGGGTTCAACGCCGAATTCGTTCATGAAGAACTTTCGGCCGTAAATACACTGCCTGACGATCGATTCTCCACCGATGATATTGACATCAGGTTCAACCCACATGATTCCCTGGCATTCCCATCGACCAGTCCGCACTGCCTGCCTGATCCTGTCATAGAGGACGGGGTAAAGCTGCTTGACCCATTCGTACAACTGAGGCTGCGAAGCGCCGAACCGGTATTCCGGATACTCATCGATCATTCTGATCGCATTGGAAAAAGTCACGGCGGCTTTCCGCTTTGTTTCACGAATCGGCCACAACCATGCAAGGTCAAGGTGGGCATGTCCCGTTGAATAAGCGGTCAATGCGCTTGCGGATGCCGGTGTGTTGAGCAGGTTACGTGTTATCGTTCTGCAGGCATTGATCCCCTGGCCGTCATGCCACAGATTGACAACTTCATTCAAACCCCAAACGATTTTTCGGCGTCGAACGGAAAAATCGGGCATCGCTTCAATCAGGCAAGCCAGGACTTTCATATCCAGGTACAATTCCCATATACCACGATCCCAGATTGCCAGATCAGCCTGTTTCAGTCGCACCGGCGGGTCCTGGCCATATAAACTCATAATACCGGCCTGAATCATGAGAGAAACCTGTTCGCCGCCCGCTGCACTTTTAAATAAGGTTCTTCAGCAGAATCTGTGGGTAACCCACTGACATATTCATGAGTATCTAT
>CAYRND010000251.1:0-3206 GCA_964425365.1 uncultured Phycisphaeraceae bacterium | reverse complement strand
ATCAGGTCACGACTGAAGCGCACCAGGGGACCTTGATAGCGCTGTAGTGCTAATACCCTGGCTATCACCGGTAGCTCGTTCGATCTGAACGAAGTGGTTCAGATCGGGAACCCGGCCGATACCTTCGGCGGCGCAATTTATATCATGGCAGGTAACCTCGATATCACCGATACCGCCATCACCGGCGGCGAAGCGATCTACGGCGGGGGAATCGCCAACGAAGGCTCGATCGTCATTAACAATTCAAGTATCACCGGCAACAACGCCGACACCGGCGGGGGCGGGATATACAACATGGGCGGTGAAGTCGAACTTAATAACACCACCGTGTCGGACAACACGGCGTACACCGACGGCGGGGGCGTCTTCAACGTCGGGATGCTGGCAGTGAACCAGTCGACCATCAGCGGAAACGTCGCTGATACCTGGGACGGCGCCGTACCCTCCTATACACCGGTGTCCTACGGCGGGGGAATATCCAATCTCGGGATGCTGACAGTTAGCCGATCAACCATCAGCGATAACGAAGCACGGTCATGGGAAGGCAGCTACGGCGGCGGAATATATAACGATAATAACATGAGCATCGCCGATTCCACCATCAGTGGTAATATTTCACATCGCGAGTCCATCGCCGCCGGCGGTGGCGGCGGACAGGGTGGCGGGGCCTATACAACAACGCCGGCTACTCTCGTTAACACAACGCTGTCAGGGAATATCGCAAGCTCACGATACGGCGAAGGCGCCGCGATTTATGGACCGGCGACACTGATCAATTCAACTGTAACGAATAATATCTCATCCACATATTTATCGAACTACGCCGCAGTAACAGGGGCAACGCTCCATAATTCAATCGTCGCAGGTAATACCGGCAACCAGGATATCGACGCAGTTGACCCGTCGAGCTCTTATAACGTGATCGGTGTATATGACGGATCGACCATCAGCGACGGCGTCAACGGCAACCAGGTCGGCACCTCCGCTTCACCGCTCGATGCCATGCTCGATCTGCTCGATAACAACGGCGGGCCGACGCTGACACATGCACTGCTCACAGGCTCGCCGGCGATCGACGCCGGCTCAAACGCCGTGGCGACCGGGGCGGGACTGACCGACGATCAGCGTGGCGCGGCTCGTAGCATCGACGGCGACAGCGATAATATCGCCGATGTCGATGTCGGTGCAGTTGAAATGACACAGTACGCAATCGAATTCACCAGTATCGCACCCGCGATCGATGACCAGATCGACGGGCTGTGGAACGTGACCGACGACGAAACAGTATCACGACTCGTCTGGGGAACGGTCGATAACGCGGCCGACCTGTCGGCCACATGGAAGGCTCGCTGGGATGATACCAACCTCTACGTCCTGGTCGAGGTGACAGATGATGTACTCGTCAACGAAGGTGGTCTGCCGTGGAATGATGATATCGTCGAAATTTACATCGACCCCGACAATGCCGGCGGCACGACTTACAATAACGACTTCCAATATGGCTTCCGCGTCGATGATACGGTTGTCTACACCGGCGATAACTCACTGCCGGATACCACCGGCGTCGTGTTTACCACCACCCATACCGCTGGCGGCTGGCGACTTGAAGCGTTACTGCCGTGGTCGACGATCGGCGTCGGCATCACACCCGCCGAGTTCCACCTCATGGGATTCGATGTCCATGTCGGCGACGACGACGATGGCGGTAATCGTGACGGTAAGATGACATGGAACGCGCCTACGGATACCTCGCATTATGACCCGTCGACCTTCGGCGTGGTCCACCTGGCCGGTGAACTCGGACTGCCGACCGACCTGATCGTATCGACCCTGGATGATAACCTTGACGGCGATTATTCTTTCGGCGAACTGTCGCTCCGTGAGGCACTGTTCATCGCTGATATGAATGCCGATCCTGACGCCGTAACCTTCGACAGTTCAATCGAGAACGGGACAATCGTGCTTGACAGCGGGCTGGGGCAACTGGTTGTGAATACGGATGTCACGATCGACGGCTCGAACGTGACGCTGGATGCCGATCAGAACAGCCGGATACTGTCAATCGGCCCGAGTGCGACGGTTTCGATAACCGACATGAACTTCATCAACGGCCTTGCCGCGGACGGCGGCGGCGCCATTTATACCCAGGGCGACCTGACGCTCAGCCAAACCGATTTCGCGAATCATATCGCCGGCGGACCGCTGTCCCAGCTCCCGCCCAACGAGGCGCTCGGCGGCGCAATACTGAGTACGGGTATACTCCATATCCAACACGCAAATTTCGATAACAACCTCGCCTATTCACTCAGCAATACCCGCGGCGGCGCCATTTACGCCGAGGGTGAACTGACTTTGTCCTCAGTCGATTTCACCGGCAACCACGTTGAAACCGACTGGTCAGGCGGGCCGCGAGAGGGTTACGGCGGTGCACTGTACTTCGCAGGTAATGACCTGGCGATCAGCTACTCGGACTTTGTGAGCAATACAGCCAGTGTCAAGAGCGGCAGCGGCGGCGCGGTGGCACTCGCAGGTTCGGGCGACCAGCAGATTACCGGGTCGAATTTCACAAATAACGCGATCAGCCAGATCGGTAATCCGAACGTCGTATTCGGCGGCGCACTCGCACTGCTGAGCGGCGAGCTGAATATCGATAGCAATACCCAGTTTACGACCAACTCGGCCATGTTCGGCGGGGCGGTCTATGCCGCCGCCGCGGCGACTCTTGCCATGACCGGCGGCGGATTCACCGGCAACGAGGCAGAGTCCTACATGGACCTCGAAGAAGCAGGTGGCGCAATCTATAACACCGGCAATATGACACTCGATGGCGCCAGCCTCCAGAATAACACGGCGTACGTCCGCGGCGGGGGAATCTACAACAGTGGTACGCTGACGTTGAACCTGGTAACAATGGATCAGAACGTGACGGACTCATGGGATGGTATGACGCCGTCTGTCACACCGGTGACCTACGGCGGCGCGATCTATAACATGGGAACGCTGGCAATCAGCCAGTCGACACTGTCGAATAATACCGCCCGATCATGGGACGGCAGCCTGGGCGGGGCGATCTATAACGAAGGCGGGTTGAACGTTTCAGATTCATCGTTGACCGGCAACGAATCGGAACGTATCGATACCGGCCCGGGCGGCGGCATAGGTGTTAAGCTAAGTGCCCCATTCTTCAACCTCTTCCAGCACGTATT
>CAYRND010000250.1:0-3239 GCA_964425365.1 uncultured Phycisphaeraceae bacterium | reverse complement strand
TATCGGCTTGCCCCGGTGGTAAACTTGAGCTTTTATAGCGCTGTAGTGTTAACCAAAGGAGCTTGGCAATGAATGCGTACCGTTTTTTTCTGCTCGTATCGCTTATGGTCATGATCGCGGTTTCCTCGTTCAGTTTTGCCATTGCTGATGACGACAATGACGCGGATGAACGGGAGCAGGCGCTTTCACTGATGCAGTTGCCCGATGTGGTCAAGGCGACACTGCTGACGGAAATACTCCGTGAAGTGGATGACCTCGAAATCGATGAGATCGAATCCGAATTCGAGAACGGCCGGCTCGTTTATGAAGCCGAATTCGAGTATCGCGGCCGCGAAATCGAAGTCGAAATCGCCGCCGACGGTAGATTGCTCGAAAGAGAAGTCGAAAATGACGACGACGACGATGACGATGATGATGATGAATAAATGAACATAAATAATAATCGTGCGGGTCCGGCAGCTTTGCCTGCCGGACTTTTATTGCCTTCCGGCATTTCAGAATTTCGGAAATGTCAACCCGAACCGTTTACACAATGCCGATACACTGTCAAATTTCATTTCCAACTGATACTTAGCGTTGATTCGGGCGAAAGCGTTCATATCACCCCAAGCGTCGGCGACTTCTCTGAAATAATTTTCGAACCCAGCGGGTGAGATCAATTCGATAATCTCACAGGGTTTATCATCCGGGTTCCAGAATGTATGCCACTGGTATCGCGGTTTGAAGACCCAGCTACCCGTCTCGGCAATAACAACCGTATCGCCGAGCATCGCCCCCAGCCGGCCGGTGAGCACGTATGACAGCTCATCTTCATTGTGATGATAATGAAGCGGTGCGGCCAGTGCATGTGGTGATATGGGATGATGTACAATCGCGAATCGTCCCGCCGCAGCAGGGCCATCCACCGCCCATTTTACCCCGAGACCGCCGAAGTCAAAATGTGCCATGTCAGCGGGCCGGATGATACCCGGTGCGAATTGTTCAGCATATACCATGATCGAGGCTGCCATTGTCGGTCGGCATGGTTGAGTGGCGTTCGACCATGCGCATTACATGTTCTGAATGAAGACGAACTGCCAGGTGAGTATGTAACCGGCCGGTTCATTACGTTTCGGGTTCTATGCTGATATCTACTGCTGCGCCATTCGTGACGGTATTGTATACAGGTGAAAATTCCGCCAGGTTCCTGAGTTTCGCCAGATTCTCGGGATCGGTATTTACATGATACTTCATGCGGATGTTCGTATATCCTTTGGGAACTGACGGATCCAGGCCGAGGAATCCTCGCAGGTCAATATCACCTTCTATCTCCGATTCGAGCGATTTGATTTCAATACCACGTACGGCGGCATGTGCGATGATGCTCGTTGTCACACAGCCTGCCAGGGCATTGAGAAGATGTTCAACGGGGTTCGGCCCATCATCCGAGCCGGCCAGGATCGGCGGTTCGTCGGCATACAGCTCGAAGGTCTGTTTATGTGTCATCTCCTGCTTCGCACCGTAAAAACCGGATATCGTCGTACAGTTCTGATTCGCGCCGAGCCATCTGTTCCGTACACGGAACCGGCAACTACCGAGATCCGGATCGTTTTTGATCGCTTCTACCGTCTTCTTCAGAATGTCAAGATCGACACCATTGACCGAGTGGGTTGATTTAACGGTCGGCATTGCAATCTCCTTTATATTTCTGGAATTGTTATTGCACCGTGTGGTCCTGTTTGTCTGAACAAGGAATAAAACACTTCGCCGTGTCCATATCAAGTACACGGCAGGTCAGTATGGGTAACTGAATCATGACGTCAACGGAGTGAGATAGGATATTATTCCACGTATGCTGAAATGTTTTTCAGCAGAAGTGGCCGGCCAGGAACTCGAAGCTCGCCTTGATCGACATGAACGGATCGCCGTGAATCCAGTCGGTGTCCTGCTCGACGATGAACCATTCGCAACCCGATTCTTCCGCGGCGGGAATGACAGCCTCCCAGTTCAGGTTCCCGTGGCCTACTTCGGCGAACCGGCGTTTGTAATTTTGATCGAGTGAGAAATCCTTGAGGTGCAAGAGAGGCAGTCGCCCGCTCAGCCGCCGACACCACTCGGCGGGGTCGCCGCCACCGGCCGCGATCCAGTGTGTGTCGATTTCGGCCTGCAAGTGCTCAGGTGATGTCAACGTGTAAAGATGTTCAAGTGTGGGTTTGCCATCGATGTGAAACATCTCGGCGTCGTGGTTGTGATACGTCAGCACCAGCCCGGCGTCACGCAGCACCTTCCCGGCGTGATCCAGTTGTTCGGCCAGCCGCCGGACGTTATCCATTCGACGTAAGTCATAGTCACCCGGATGAGGATACGCTGTATACCGGCAACCAATAGCCTGCAGGCGTTCGACAATCAACTCAGGCGACTCGAGTATCTGCTTGGACTGCTCATGCGTGGCGCAACAGACCAGTCCCTCGTCACAAATCATGTCACGAACACCCCGGTAATCGATATCACCCACACGAGCAACCTGAACTGCTTCGTACCCGATATCGTGTATTCTCTTCAGTGTCTGACGGACACCGCTTTCAGATAGCTGAAAATCACGGGTGGTGAACATGGTAACGGCGATCTGGCTTGTCTTCATATGACGGTATCCCGTTTGTATGAGTTACAAAACGCTGATTATATCAGATTGTTATTCACTATTTCCCAAACCTCAAGGTCCAAGCCGCGCCGGCGTCTGATGACCAATAATCATTCTCACTTGAATGATCCTACCCGATACGTATATACGGTTTCGCCATGCAGGTCATTCGTGTCCGTGAATGTTGTTTGACCAGGTGGCGTCAGGCCTACGTCCGACCATGTATTGCGGCCGTGATACGGTTTCCGCTGGATGACGAATCCATCTTCATCATTTGAATTGTCGTCCCAGCCCAGCATGACAGTCTCATGACTTGGTGCGGATATCGTGACGTTACCCGGCGGTATCGGCGGTTCGTCATAGATAAGCAATACACAAGGCTGAGTGGTCGAGGTGAAGGTAAACTCACCGGATCCCGTGGTAATCACGCCGGTATCCAACTGAGTAAAGGGCGGTGTGCTGGTGTAGATGTCGAATTGATAGGTGCCTGCTCCGAGGTTGACCGTGGTATTACCGCTGCCGGGTTGGTAGACCAGATAGGCGAGTCCGGGATCGGCCAGGCAATAGCACTACAGCGCTATCAAGGTCCCCTGGTGCGCTTCAGTCGTGACCTGATCGA
>CAYRND010000249.1:0-3251 GCA_964425365.1 uncultured Phycisphaeraceae bacterium | reverse complement strand
CGAAGCGGATCACGCGCGCACAAAATCACACGCAAAACAACGAAAAACTGGATCACATTGGCTCGAATTGGATACAAATTGGATCAGATTGGATCACACTGGATCAACTCCCCCCGCACACACAAAATACCCGCAATCTCGAAACCCGATCCCCGACCCCGATACAAATCCCGCAATCCGAAATCGATCCCCCCCAACCTTAAAAACCTTCAACCTTATAAACTACTACTCCCAACCCTGAACTTCCCTCCACATTGCTCCATCGCAGCTCCGCCGAAAATCTGACCGGAATTCGACAACTGACCGGCATTCGGTTGCAATCCGGTTGACAAGCACGGGTCTTACGATACGCTAACGGTTTTCGTGGTTCACCTGGGGCTAGGTAGCTCAGTTGGTAGAGCACCACGCTGAAAACGTGGGTGTCGCCGGTTCAATTCCGGCCCTAGCCATTTTCAACTCTCTGACATTACCTTACTTACATAATTCCACCTCGTTGATGTAGTCGTGCATGCAGTACCATCGGCAAGTGAGTTTTATTCACCGTTTGACGCAGGCTATCATAAGGCGATGCGCCTTATCTATAAGATGAAAATGTGTCTTAACCATCATTCCACGTATCGCCTGATCGGCATGCTGGTTGCAGCTTTCTGGATCGTATCTGCACCGGTATGGGCAGAGAATTTCAATATCTCGATCGCCAGGCGGTCGATCGTGTATATCCGCAATACGACCCGCAGCCTGCCGACCTCCAATGGAACAGGGTTTATCATTGATCAGGACGGAGTCATCCTCACAAACAAGCATGTGATTCTGTCACCTGATCCCCGTGCATCTCAGACAGAGCTGCTCGTGGGCGTTCCCTCTTCGGATGATCCCGATGTGCTCGATTATTTCATTCCTGAAGTGGTTTATCTGCCTGACCCCGAAGAAACCACGGATCTGGCCGTGCTGAAAGTGGCCGCCGAAAAAAATTATCCCGGATTCCAAGCACTTGAAACCGCATATCACAAACAGACGCTCGGCAGTTCGGTCGCCGTGATCGGCTACCCCTTTGTTCAAGAGCGTTACCCGGTCCTTTCTTTCAACAAAGGGTATATTTCGTCTACACACGTGCCAATTGATGGTCATGCCTATTACCAGACCGACGCGGCAATCAATCCTGGTAATTCAGGCGGACCAATGCTCGATGACCAAGGCAAAGCCATCGGGCTTGTCACCATGCAGCGAGTGGGTGCGCAGAATATGGGATATGCCCTTCAATTGAGTGAAATTCAGCCGCTGATGAAGATCATCATGCAAAACGCCGAAGCTTCAATGCCTCAACACGGCCCGATTGATCCATCGACAATCACTTACCCGATCTTGATCCCGGCAGATAAAGTAAACTGGCGTATCAACGAAGCCGCCGTGGAGGACAACGGAGAATGGCTGAGTATCCACAACCGTGGCGATCAGTATTGGCTCACCAGCAAAATGAACCTGCCGGAGCAGTTTCAACTTACCCTCTACTGCGGCGTCGAGTTTCTCCGAACGAACCAGATGGTCAACCCCGGCTACCTGGGCAACATGCGTGACTTGTGCATCCGGTGGAACACAAACGCCACCGATGAAAAAATCCTGCTTGAACACGGCCTGCATCTGCGGTTGTGCAACACCGGCCTGATACTTTCAAAAAACAAAAATCGCCTGGCGGTTTCCGAACGCGGTACGCCGCCCAGTTGGTTTTTTCTGACCATCACGCGTAGTCACGGACGTATTACTGTCGCCGTGAACGATACAATCCGAATCGTGTGCGATGAACCGGAACCTGCGGCGGGTGAATACCCCTTTTCCATCGGCGGATATACGTCCCGTTTAATGCTGGGCGCGGCAGCGGTCACCCCGCTGGATGCTGAATAACCCCTGGTTGCAACGCTTGTTTACCGGATTCAATGTTCATAACAATAGTAAAGGTTACACGCAGGAAATAACCGTTATTTATCAACACACTGCTGCATTCGATAGTAAAATCCCGAAAACGCATGCAGAGTATCAATCTTACTAAACACAACCTGGGATACAGGAGTTCCCTGCTATGGAATTATTATCGAAAGTGAGCGTCGCAGAAACGGGTATTGAAATCAGCAGGCTTGGCCTCGGCGGGTTTCATCAACTTGAAGTCAGTTCAGAGGTGGTTCAGCAAACTGTTGATACGTTTCTGGAAGCAGGCGGAAATTATATCGAAACAGCGAGAGGTTATGGGAATGGCGCATCCGAGCAGAAAATCGCAAAGGCCATACGCGGAAGACGAGAAGCGTTGGTTCTCGCGAGCAAGAGTCATCAGCGGACTGCAGCAGGTCTGAAAAGCGACCTCGAAGCGTCGCTCAAGACGCTCGGTACCGATCATATCAACTTCTACTTTTTTCATAATATCGAAACTGACAAGGAACTCGATCAGATCATGGCAAGTGGCGGGGCACTTGATGCAATGATGAAAGCGAAGGACGCCGGACTGATCGATGGAATCGGCATGAGCAGTCATCGGCCGTGGATGTACCAGCATGCGATCGAACGCGGTCTGCCGCTATCGCTTATTCTGATCTGGCATAATTATCTCGACACACTTCATTTTCCCGAAATACGGCATACTGTTTTTCCGCTCGCACGTTCTCGTGGTATTACAATCACGGCGATGAAGCCGCTGGCTGACGGATTGCTCTACCGGTCCGTGGATAACGCGATCCGCTACGCACTGGGAACGGGGCCGGACATACTGGTGTGCGGGATGAACAGTCCGCAACAGGTTCGTGAAGTTGCCGCAGCCGCACGTCAGGGACCGGCGGATGAGACTATCATCGACCGAATCATGACCGAGTCGCCCGAGCTGGGGCAATACGTCTGTCGCCAGTGCGGCGACTGTCCGGATAAGGTCATGGAACTGTTCCGACTCGAAGGGTATGTGGATCGCCAGATGACGGATTTCTACCCACACGACCCGGCCGAGTTCTCACTTCGCTGCCGTCTCGGCGGGTGGTTCGGGCTCGCTGATACCGGCCGGGAGCGATTCGCCGACGTCGGTGATATCAACCATCTGATTCACGCCGCAAACGGAATTGCCTGTCCGTATGGTATCGATATCACCAGAAAAATAAGAATCGCATGTGCCAAACTCAGCGACAACCGACAGGAATATCTGTGATCACAAGTCATGTCCGCCGAACTAGCACTACAGCGCTATCAAGGTCCCCTGGTGCGCTTCAGTCGTGACCTGA
>CAYRND010000248.1:0-3263 GCA_964425365.1 uncultured Phycisphaeraceae bacterium | reverse complement strand
ATTCATCATCACTGCTCTACACTGTCAAGGGTGTGGGTTGGCCGGACGCTTACGGACATACAGGCATATCCTATACAACAACGACTGTCGATGATGATTTATTTGATGGGACTCAGGTAGTAGAAGTCCAGGCATCCGCCACAGGTTTCATCACCGGCTACGCCACAACGGAAATTTATGACGATGACGTCCATCATTACCAGATCGATCCGATAAGTGGCCAGACCGCCAGTGTTGATTTCGACATCACCGTCAAGGCCATGAACATAGATGACAATTGCATTCTTGTTCACAGCGGCGGGCCGCTGTCACTCAGTGCCCACGATGCCGGCGGGCCGATCGGTATTGATCCCACTGAGATTCCGGTTATCGAAAACGGCGTCTGGACGGGGCCTGTCGCCGTTCATGCGGTGACTTCCGATGTAGTCTTGACGGCGACCGACGGAAACGGCATAAACGGTAGCAGTAATGCCTTTGATCTGACGCATGGGCCGTTGGCCCGTTATGAATTCGCCGACATTGATCCAGTTCAATATGCAAATTGGCCTTTTGACGTTGCTATCACCGCATGCGACGCCAATGGCTACATTGTCACTGATTACACAGGCCCGGCTGATCTTGGCGCATTCGATTGCGGGGTTATGCAGACCATCAATATTGGTACAGGGACACTCTCGTGGACACTTCCTCTGCTTACCTGGTGGCACGACGCTCGAACTCAGGTGATTTATCTCAACAGTGAACTGAACGGGCCGGGCACAATTGATTCGCTCTCACTTGACATAATTTCACTCCCTCCCCAGACATTGAATGCCTGGACGATTCGTATGAAACATACTCAACTGGATACTTACGGTACAGGTACTCGCCAGTGGGAAACAGATGACTGGACAACCGTGTATCAGAATAACGAAAATATTTCCAGTACCGGCTGGTATACATTCACATTCGACACACCATTCGAATACAACGGGTTCGACAACCTGATGATTGACTTCTGTTATAACAACTCCTATTACACCAGCAACGCTTCAGTATTCAGTACTGATACATTTTCACCGCGTTCCATCCTCGGGTACACAGACAGCGGCTATGGCGATCCTCTTAACTGGTCCACAAGCTATGGACCTAACAGCACTGTCAGTACATGGATTCCAAACATACGGCTTTCCGCCAGCGGTGAACCACTTTCGGTAACACCTTTATCAACCGGCATGTTCGTAGACGGTGTGTGGAATGGATCCGTAACCATTCATGACAGCGGATCGGATGTTTCATTAGCCGCATCCGATGGTGGCGAATACCTGTCTGCAAGTAACACGTTTGTAGTAGAATCGCAGCCCACTGTATCCATAGCCGGTCCCACGGATGTTGTTGAAAGCGATGGCACACTGCAGGGAAGTGTGCAGATACCGTTTGCGTTGACGTATGATCTGACGGTCGATCTCACTTCAAGTGATACCAGCGAACTGACACTACCCTCAAATGTTGTTATCACAGCAGGTGAATTATCAGCAGATTATACGATGACTGTCATGGATGATTCTGACCTGGACTGGATCAGACCCGTCACATTGTCTGCATCAGCAACAGATTTCCAGTCATCAGATTATCTTGTTCATGTTCATGATGACGAAACAGCTTCCATGGCTGTCAGCATTCCCGACATGGCAACAGAAGGTGACGGCATTCTGGTCGGCCAAGGCATGATCACAATCAGCGAGGCACCGACCGAAGATGTGGTTATCGAACTGCTATCATCCGATACGACCGAAGTTACTTTCGATCCGGTGACCGTCCTGCTGCAGGCAGGTATGACAACGACATTGTTCGATCTTCATATCGTCGAGGATAATGAGATCGACGATCTTCAGACAGTCACAATCGGCGCTTTCGTAGAAAACTGGATATCACAAAGCGATGATATTGTGATAGTTGATAACGAAAACCTGGATATTATTGTCCGTGTCAGCCCCGATTACTGGGAAAATGCAGGCACAGTCATCGGGGACGGCATGGTCGAGATTTCCGGTACGCTGACTCATGATCTGGATATTGCGCTGTCAAGCAATGACAGCACGGAGTTGGAATTGCCGCAGATTGTCACGATCCATGCCGGAACAACAAGCACAACCTTTTCAGTCACGATCATCGACGACAGTGAATTCGACGGTATTCAGTCCGTCATGATCGAAGGATCCGCAACGGGTTTCAACACAGGGTCTGTCACGACACAGGTATTTGATGATGATATCCATCATTACCTGATAGACCCGATCGGCTTGCAGACCGCTGATGTGTATTTTGATATGACTATCAGGGCAATGGACATTAATGACCATTTGGTTACCGTGCACAACGGCGGGCCGCTGCTTCTGAGAGCCGATGATGCCTCCGGCCGGCTCTCAATCGATCCTGCTGTGATTCCGGCTATCAGCAACGGTATATGGACCGGTCCTGTCGCAGTATTTGCTCTTACAACCGATGCGTCAGTGACTGTGACAGATGAAAACAACGTAACGGGTGTCAGTAATCTATTCGACCTCATTCACGGACCTGTCGCTTATTACGGATTCGATACGATTGAACCGGTTCAGTACGCTGACTGGCCGTTTGATGTGACGATCTCCGCCTACGATGCAAACGGTTATATCGCAACGGATTACACCGGTACAGTCGATCTTCAGGCTTCCTCAGACGGCATCGCACAGACGATACAAATTGGTACGGGCTCCAATCCCTGGCATTACCCGATGTCAACCTATTATCATGACGCCAGGACTCAGGTGATATATCTCAGCAGTGAACTGAACGGGCAGGGTGAAATTGAGTCACTATCACTCTATGTAAGTTCAAGACCATCTCAGGTCATGAATAACTGGACCGTACGTATGAAACATACGCCGCTTGACAGTTACGGCACCGGATCATACCAATGGGAAACAACGGACTGGACTACTGTTTATCAGGGAAATCTGAATGTAACAGGCTATGGGTGGGTCACATTCGAATTCAATACGCCTTTCGCCTATAATGGTACCGATAATCTGATGATCGATTTTTCGTATAACAACAGCTATTACACATCGGACGGATACTGCCACAGCACATATACCAATTCAAGCAGGTCCATCTATTACCGAACTGATAGTCAATGGGGCAACCCGCTTAACTGGTCCAGTACATACGGCCCAGTGAACGCTATCACCACCCTAGCACTACAGCGCTATAAAAGCTCAAGTTTACCACCGGGGCAAGCCGAT
>CAYRND010000247.1:0-3272 GCA_964425365.1 uncultured Phycisphaeraceae bacterium | reverse complement strand
CCCCCCCGTTCGCCCACCCGGTCACCCCCCCGTTCGCCCACCCGGTCGCCCACCCGGTTATCGGCACGCTCATATTCCGACAGCGGCTCGAGTCGAATCTCACTCAACACGGTCCTGTCATCGAGCAGCTCTGCCAGGAGCCGAAGCAGAATGGACCAGTCCGGCTGGTTGCCGATCGACCGGCCGGCGGCCAGCCTGGCTCGGACCTGGACCATGATCGGCCTGAGATCCGTTATCGCCTGCTCACTGTCGTTGATATTCGTTTCAACGCGAGCCAGTTCTTCGGCCAACGCATCACTGCCGCTGCTCCAGATCACATGCGCTGCACACCAGACGGCTATCAATGCGATCATGTAGGCGATGACCGCAACGAGCCACCTGCGTGCATAGCGGCGCCTGATACGGTACTCCCGCCGGTAATACGGAATGAGGTTCACGCCTCGGATCAATAACCACCCCCTTCATCGTACATCGCCAGCCCGATCGCCGTGGTCAGCGCCGTCGACTGCATTTCCGCGACACTCGCCTGACGGCAGTTGATCAGATCGAGCAGACGTACGGCCCGAGTCTCCGTTTCGATCGCCTGCGTGAAATAGTCCGGCAGTCCCGGCACCGAGGCGCCGAAACCGGTCAATAATACCAGTGATACCATATCGTCCGGATACTGATGCTCCGCGTACGACATGGACAGCCTCAATTCCTGTGCGAAACTTTCATAATGCGCTTCGACCTGGCCGTGAAACCGGTCGTAAAGCCCGGCGTACTTGCTGCCAACGCCGGAACCTTCACCGAGTCCGAACTCGAAGAGCAGGTATTCGACCACCTGGCGGTCCAGCCGGTAATCCCGGGCAACCGGTTCGATCAACCCCGCGGGATCACAACCGCTGAGCTGCCGCTCGTAGACCAGCACCCCGCTGTGCAGTAATGAAAACGTCACGGCACTCCAACTGATATTCACAATGGCAATGATGCCGCGGTGGCTGATGATGATCGGCCGGCATGCCCGTACCAGTGCCCAGCACTGCATGTCCATAGCGAATACGCTGAAACCCTGGCCTTCAATGACATCGAGGATCCGGTCAGCCTCCTGGTGATCACAGGCGGCGACCATGACATGTTCGCCTTCGATTTTCTTTCCCGCCGGTCGTGGCAGATCCCAGAACGTCACTTCAAGGCCATCGGGCGATCTGCGATGGACACGCGCCAGTTCAGCACCGGCGATCTGGTTCAAAGGTGCACCGGACGCCCTGGGCGGCAGGTCCATGACCACGGTCATCGCCTGCTCGGGCGGTACCGCCGGAACAACCTGATTACCCGTAAAACCCCGACGGTCCAGTACCTGGCGCAATCGTACCGCCTCGTCCGTGCCGAACGGTTCATCCGGATGTAAACGGTCCATCATGAGCAGCGCGCCGAGCTGAGGCTTCTGCGGACTGCCGGCAAGCTGAATGGCGCGGACCTGGCGTCGGCCGATGTCCAGCCCGATCGGACTCCAGATTGGTGATCGCTTCAGCGGCATCTATCCTCCACCGGCCTGGGCCGTCAGATCGAACAGCGGCAGGAACATACTCAGCGCCACAAACGCCACCAGCGCGCCGAGCACGACCAGAATGATCGGCTCGAGAATACTGGTCAATGACCGCAAAACCACTTCATTTTCATCGTCCATGAACTCCGAAAGATTCAACAGCAGCGGGCCGACCTGGCCGGTCGCTTCGCCGCTGCGGATCGCTTCATAAACCGAAGGTGAAATCAGTTTGTCATCAGAGAATGCGATACTGATCGGTTCGCCTTTTTCAACGACCTTCTCCGCGTTGACGATCAACTGCCTGTAGTAAGTATTTCCCGCCGCCTCACGCGTCAACGCCAGGGCATCGAGCAGGGGAACGTGACTCTGCACCAGAGTCCCCAGCAAACGCGTGATCCTGGCGGTTATGAAGTTCCTTGTAATATCACCCAGATAGGGTGCACGAACGAGTACCGTATCGATCAGGCGCTTGCCGGCGGGGGTTTTGAGATACCAGGCTGCGACTATGATAAAAACAAACCCGACCCCGATCACCGCCCACCACATCTGCTTGAAGCCTTCGCTGAGCATCATGAGAAACGCCGTAGTAGGCGGCAGCGTGGCGTCAAGCGATTCGAACAACTCAGCAAAACGCGGCAGAACAAAAAGCAGCAGCGCCGCCAACACGCCGCTGGAAACGAACAGCAGCAGGGCCGGATACGTCATAGCGCCCATGATCGTATTACGCGTCTTGAGCTGGCGCTTGACCAGCATGCCCAGACGCTCGAGGATTTCCTGGAACTTGCCGCTCGATTCGCCCGCCGCCACCAGGCTGCGGTAGACCGAGTCGAAGCAATCGGAATGATCGGCCATCGCTTCGTTCAGCGGCAACCCCTCCTCGACTCGCCGCTTCAGACTCCCGATCACCTGCTTCCATCTCAGGTCCTTGGTCTGACGCTCCAGCGCACCAAGCGATTCCACCATCGGCGTCCCGGTCGATGACAGCACATGCAACTGGCGGGTGAACATCGCCAGGTTCTTCAGCCGCTTCGAGCCGGCCAGCAGCCCACCCCCTTTTCGCCGGGATGAACCACCGTTTTCTCCGCCGGAACGGATATCGGTAATGTACAGTCCCTGAAGACGCAAGGTCTCCATGGCGTCCTGTTTCGATGCGGCTTCGATCATGTCCGATAGCACACGCCCGCTGTTGTCATACGCCTGATACGTGAATTTCATGCGACCTCCCTGGCACGATCGGCCTCAGGCAATGACTGCCCGCTTTCCAGCGGCGGGTCATACGATTCGTCCTCGGTGTGCGTCACGCGAAGAATCTCCTCAAGTGAAGTACGGTGATCGATCGCCAGCTTCACACCTTCCTCACGCAAGGTCAGCACATTCGCTTCACTCAGACAATGGCGCAATTCATGCGACGGAGCCGACCGGTGGATCATACGGCGGATGTCAGAAGAAACCTCCATCACCTCGTATATCCCGATGCGGCCCTTGAATCCGCTGTTGTGGCACTGCTGGCAACCGGCCCCTTTCCGAAACGCCCGGCCGGCCAGTTCATCGAGACCGGCATCGTGCAACGCCTGTTCACTCGGATAATATTTCGTAATGCAATGCGGGCACAACGTGCGAGCAAGACGCTGGGCGACAGAACCATTCATCGCACTTGAAAGCAGATACGGCTCGACGTTCATATCCAGCAGACGCGCAACCGCGCCGGGCGCATCGTTGGTATGCAAAGTGGCCAGCACCATGT
>CAYRND010000246.1:0-3348 GCA_964425365.1 uncultured Phycisphaeraceae bacterium | reverse complement strand
ATCATCACTGCTCTACACTGTCAAGGGTGTGGGTTGGCCGGACGCTTACATTATTCCGCCGGATTCCTGTGATCATGATCAGTCGTTCCGGCGGATTGAAAGGGTACCTCTGGCCTGGTCGAACGGGACACATCGGTTTACGTCTACGTCAATACGAGTTGCATAGTGATACTTACCGTTCGATGCGAGCCTCGCGTCGCGTGGTGGAATCGAAGCTTGAGGCGATGTCGGGATTGCTTACTCATTATTCACATTCTGAATACAACCCGGCAGCAAAGGAATCCGCCAGGCGTATTATTGATAATATGTCACGATTAAAGGAATGCCTGGTCCCGCAGCGGTTGATGGGTATGGAGGGTCAGTCGACACGTTTGTACTGGGAGGTATTTCAGTCATTGAATCGATCGGCATTTTCGTTTAATGGTCGAAGGAAGCGTCCCCCGCCGGATCCGATCAATGCGATGCTGTCTTTTGGCTATACCTTGCTTGCATGTGAACTACGTGCCATGCTGGAATCTCTGGGACTTGATCCATACCTGGGGTTCTATCACGTGGTGACGAATCATCGGCCGGGTCTTGTGCTGGACGTGATGGAGCCGCTCCGTCACGTGGTGGTTGACCGTATGGTGTTGCGTGCAATCAACCTGGGCCAGGTCAGGCCGGAGCATTTCGAGTTGAAAGGTAATGGCCGGTGTCAACTGACACGTGATGGATTGTACCGGTTCATCGATGTATATGAGCACGCGATGTTAAAGCGTCCGGACCTGTTGCTGAAAGATCGCTTTCCGGACCATTCGGTAACGCGTCAGGCGATCTATGCGCATTGCCGTCAGATTGTTTCGGCATTTTCGCCGCAACCGAATCAGCCGCCTGATATTGACAGGGAATCACGAGGCGATGAGGAAAGGCGAGACGCGGCGTGATGGGTAGTAGAGCGAAGGCTTGTGTATAAGAGGTCATGTAAGCACGGGGGTGTGAAGCAGTCATGGTTGATCAAGACCGTCAATACACACTGATAGCATACGGCACGCCGTCGGATTCGCGTCGCCGCGAGATTGTTAAAATTCTGGACGGGTTAGGATGTCGTGTCCAGTATTCGGTATTCCAGGCGTGGTTGCGTTCGGGACAATTGAGCAGCATGGAAGATGATCTGAGGCGTGTCATCGATCCGGTCGAAGATTCAATCTACATTGTTCCGCTGAATGAATATGCGTACAAACAACTGGAGACACTGGGATTAGCACAGGTTGTGCCCATGGAAAAGTACTGGATAGTCTGAAAGTTATCCGGACGTTATTTCCTGTAGTACTGTAACGGCAGTGATATTTTTACAAGGTCCGGATAACTGGATTGTAAATCCAGTGAATATGAGGTTATATTGATTGCGGGATTTGAGATATGCCCTGATGTAGAAGGGATTGTGACTCGACCAGCCGGCTGAATGCGTGCTCACGTTCGCGTCGATTTGAGATATGCCCTGATGTAGAAGGGATTGTGACATGCCTCAGGAGTCCGTGGCCAGCAACTGACTCGGCCAAATTTGAGATATGCCCTGATGTAGAAGGGATTGTGACTGGTGAGAACACGCGAAACCAGCACACCAACGATTATTTGAGATATGCCCTGATGTAGAAGGGATTGTGACCCATCGGAAGCCTTCGCTTGATTCGCACGGCGTGAGTACATTTGAGATATGCCCTGATGTAGAAGGGATTGTGACAAAGCAATCTCGACAGATTCTGAATCCTTCAATTCCGATTTGAGATATGCCCTGATGTAGAAGGGATTGTGACATCGACACTTATATCGGCACTCACCCGGGGCACACCGGATTTGAGATATGCCCTGATGTAGAAGGGATTGTGACGGCGATAAAAGTAATCGTTCATCGCCTGCGGACAGTATTTGAGATATGCCCTGATGTAGAAGGGATTGTGACCCTATCCTTTTGGAGTAATTGCAGAGCAGTTGCAAAGTATTTGAGATATGCCCTATGGAGCAGGTGGTGCTGATGATCAAAGTGTGATGTGAGTGGGTGTGGTTATTTATAGTTGAGGTTGTTGAGGTCATCGGCGAGTGCGGCGAGTATGCGTCTGAGGCAGTCACCCCATGCGTTTGCGAGTGAGGAGGCGTCGGGTGGTTCTGGAAGTGGTTCGGTCTGAGAGTATTCGTTCTGGAAGTGGACCTGGGAGTTGTGGCCGCGGTCGTCGATGAGGAAGAATTTGACATTGAGAACAGCGCGAGGTGGGAGATCGGGCATGAAATCGCCGTAGAGTGCGGTGACCTGTCCTTCGAGCAGGTACTGGTGGTCGATACTGCTGGCGGTATCGATCACGGCATCGAAGAGTCGGGTGTTATCGAGCCATTGTATGGTTTCGCCGGTGATAAGTAGAGCGGGGTCTGCGGTGAAGACGTGGTAGTAGTCGGTTTCGTATTCCGACTGTGAGCGTCGGTAGACGAAGCTCTGGCGAGCGAAAGGATGTGCGACGCGAAGTCGCTGAACGCGAAGCACGGTGCCCTGTTGAGTGGTCTGTGTGACGGCGGGGTTACCGGCGTCGATGATGAAGTGCTGTTTAGCGGGGTAGGGTTTTTCGATTTGTGCGCATCCGGCTGGCCCGATCAAAGTCCATACGGATGCGAGCAGTATAATCGGTATCGAGGCGGGTCTGAATGTGCAGTGAGGTTTCGTATTCATTCTTCTGTTCCGGTCAGTGCGGGCGGGGGTGGGTTTCCGAAGATGACCTGTGATGGGTAGTCTTTTGCGTTTTCGGACAGTTCGGCGACATTCTGTGTTGCGATTTTCAGGTGATGGATCATATCCTCGATATCCTTCTGCTGACCAGCGGCGAGGTTATCGAGTCGCTGTATGAGTTTTCGCATGCGGATGAGCATGGGTTCGACGTTGGCCATGGCGTCGGAGGCGTCGCTGAAGAGCTGATCGGCGGTAGTGAGGAGGTTTTTGATATTGAGGGCGATGGCATCGATATCGGCCGCTTCGATATCCCTCAGTATCCGTTCTGTGGCCTCCATCATCTGGTAGAGTGTGCTTTGTGCGGATGGGATATAGAGGTTTGTGGGTTGCCAGGGCATTTCCGGTTCGGGGTTGAGTTTCGGATCGAGGAAATCGAGTTCGAGGTACATGGGTCCGGTGATTCCTGTGGGAGCGAGTTTGATGCGCAGGCCTTCCTCGACCATTCTATCGAAAGCGTTTCTGTTTTCGATATCGACGATATTATTGAGTTTATGGGAATCGAATTCCATTTCGACGAGGATGTACTTACCGAATCGTGATTGTTTATTGTCCCTGCGATGGGTTTAAAACCCTCGCCTTCAGGCGAATCCTTTAGG
>CAYRND010000245.1:0-3415 GCA_964425365.1 uncultured Phycisphaeraceae bacterium | reverse complement strand
ATTCATCATCACTGCTCTACACTGTCAAGGGTGTGGGTTGGCCGGACGCTTACCTCAAATCAATACCCTTACATTGTCGACAGACCGCGAATCAGACCGTGTGCGTTCTCATTGCGGAGCTCCAGCGTGTATTCACCAATCAGCTGGCCCGATTCACTGTCACCGGTCGAGGCGAGCTTCTTGAAATGAAAACTCCGCCCGCGAAGCGGTAATACATCGATCCGGCTCGAGTCGATCAATAGTACCGCGTCCTTCGGTACCCAACGCGACAGCAGAACACGGCAGATACCGAAGTCGGATTCATAAACACTCAACATGTCACGGAAACGCGTCGACTTGTCGTCGTACGACCGGCTCGTGTTGATGAAATTGTTGATCCGACGCTTCTGCGCGCCGTTCACCACGATCGTGTCTACATTGCCGGATGACTGCTCCCAGATCCGGCGTAACGCATGATTCACCTGCTGCTCGTTCAGCTGGTCCTCGCCCGATCCGTCGCCCGGAGGCAGCTCGCCGTCGCCCGGCATGAATCGGTTCGTCGTAAGAAACGGCACAATGCCACGCATCGTGCGACGCGTCGATGAACTGCCCTCCGGCTCGAACGAGGAGGCAACACCATTGATCACGCAGTTCTCAAGATCACGTAGCAATTCACGCAAACGCTCCTGCTTCTGGTAGTCCAACTCGTCGTTAAGGCCGACGTGCGGACACGCTAACTGAGAACCAGAAACCTCGACGGATGAGGTGAATATCTGAGTGTAGTTCTTGCGACGTGATCGATTCGTGTAACGTGGATCCGGCTTCTTGTCACCCTCCAACGCTGCACCGCCCAGAATGCGGATGATCTGCTGGTCCGACAGCGGCGATCGCTGGGTCTCACCGAATCCGCGAAGAACCGTCAGATTGTTGTTGCTCACAGTCACCACCTGCATGATCTCTGGTGAACCCTCGATCTGAAGCTGATCACCCGGCTTGAAACGAGAACCGTTCGCAACGTCGAACGATGAATCCGTCATCGGAGCACTGATCGAACTGTCGTCGATACGATCGAAGTTCGGTAATAACGCATCCTCCAGCCACTCGTGAATCGTGCTGTACGATTCACGATCGGAATCGCCCAGAAGATCCAGCAGCGGCGTCTCGTAAGGACTCACGATGCCGATTATGTCACTTACGTCCTCAACTAACTCAGGTAGATCGGAACCAGCCGAATACGTCGCTTTGCCTGTAAATGCCATCTGTTATTTTCCTTGTCTTTTCTGATGTTATTGCAGCCTGGTGGCGCGGACAGCAAAGCCGTCCGTGTTAATCGCCATTTCCTGAACAAACATGTGCCTCTGTAAATTCACCTCTACCGCCGTCACTGACCCTTGCCCTCACGCTTCATACGCAGATACTGAAGCAGGTCATAACGATCGCCCGATCGCATCGCACGGCCCGCCGCCATGCTCAGCGGCTCGGTGATCTCGTCGTCTAACTTCGCCGACATCGTCGAACCTGACGCCTGCACGGAACGCCTGAATAAATACGGCTTCTTCGCCTTCAACTCCGATACCACAGCAGATACATCCGGCTCATCTGCCTGCGATACGCTATGCTCCACCAGAACACGGGCGGCATCGAGATCGATCGCCTTCGACTCCGCCAATAGCGAATCGATCTGCGAACGACGCTCCAATTGACCGATCGTACGATCCGCTTCCTCCAACCGGCCCTGTAACGCATGCAACTGGTCATGAAGCTCACGTACACGATCCTCCGCCATCTTCGCACGCATTCGATACGGACCGATATCAACCCCGGCTTCACTTGCACCGACTCCACCGTCCACTTCAATGCCCGGTTGACTCGCTTCAGCAACGCCGTCACAACCAACGTCTTTTCCTTGCAATTCTTCCTCTGACATGTATATGCAGCTCCTTTCCTGTTGAATAGAAAAACGAAAACTCCAGAACTGAAGAACGAAAACTAATCCGTATCCGCTATCTCCCCGTAACCCAGCTCACGCAATACCTGGTCCCGAGGGACACCCACCTCAAGCTTCATCTTCGCGTTCCTCAATAGCTCAGATTGGTTCTCCGGTAACGGGTCAGGCCAGTCGATTCGTACCTCGCGATCCTCAGGACGACTGCGGATATATCCCGATACGTCAGCTGCATGAAGAATCAACCGGCATATCCCCGCAATTCCCTGGCCGTACGTGATACGCTTACGCTCCGTTTTCGACAGCAAACCCAGTAACACGATCCGCAGGGCGTTCTCACTGGTCAGGTTGCCTACCTTCCCGCGTAACATCCCCGCCGCTACCGGCGTCACCGAACTGGTCTTGTCCAACGCCTCACGAATCTCATTGATGTGCGAATCCTCTGACGGACACGGACCGTCTCCGCCGAACTCCTGGATCCCGGCACTCGTGTCACTCGTCGTCCACATCTGACCCGGACCCACAGGACGCTTGTGAAAATGCTCGATACCCTTGCCCAGATACATCTTGAACGATTGAAGCGTGATTCGGTTCGCACGGTCCGACAAACGCGTGTTCAACTCGTCCTGTAACGGAATCAGTGGCTCGACTTCACTCAAACCCTCGTAATAAAACGGCTGCGGTAGATTCTGGATGTGTACCACCGGAATCACCCCCAGACGGTTCGGCTCACTTCCCGCTACGCGACGATTCCCGCCGACTGGACCGGAACCACCGTGATATACCACGTGACGATCCGGCGTCCATAACTCCGTGCAACAGAACGATGACACACTGCCGCCTCGATGAACACCGCCAGAAACACCGCCGCCTGATCGAAACATATGACCGGGTAACGATTCTTCATAACCGTAAACCTGCTTCGTCGAATGAATCAGGTACGCGTCCAGATGACGGTAATCGTCCGGATTCATCACAGGAATCGCTCGCGGCGGCTCAACAATGTGCAACGCAAATTGACCCGCCATACGCGAAATGTCGGCATGACCCGTTGACAACCCTCCGCCGTCAACCTTCAACAGCACATCCACAAATCCATATACCGCACCCAGAAGCGCGAGGTCCTGAAAAAAACCGATCCCGCCGGCACCCTCAAATACCTGCCTCAACAATAACTCGATTCGCTCCGCTCGCTCACGGTCCGGCGAAAGACTCTGAAGAATGAACGGCCGGCCGAACATGAAATCAACCAGCGTGTGAATCCGCCACGCTATGTCGTTCTCGATCACACACTCACGCATACGCGTCTGGTCATCTGGATCCAACTGACGCGGCTCCAGTATCCGTACCGGAAGACCCCGCTCCTGACCCAATCGATACTTCCGGCCACTCAGATTCAACGACGTCTGTACCATGGGATTGCGGTAGTACTCCCATAACACCCTCAATCGCGGTACCGACCGGCTTACATGACGCTCCACAAAATAATCC
>CAYRND010000244.1:0-3480 GCA_964425365.1 uncultured Phycisphaeraceae bacterium | reverse complement strand
GAATACGTGCTGGAAGAGGTTGAAGAATGGGGCACTTAGCTTAACACCTATGACCCCCGGGGTGGTCCTTTACCGGAGTGGGGACGTCTACCAGCAGCGGTGGTGTCTGTTATGATGCGGGAGATGATTCGATCTGTATCTCCGGGTCAGGATCGGGCATCTTCGGCACGACGGACCAGTTCCATTACTGCTACCAGCAGGTCAGCGGCGACTTTGAAGTGGTGGTCAGAATGGACACATTCAATACAACCGGTCAATATGTTGTTGCCAATACCGGACTCATGATACGCAAAAACCTGAATGCCGACTCCTGTTACGCTGCAAATGGACCCTATGCTGTGCAGAACAGGCCCAGAATGTTCTTCCGTGAAAATGACGGCGAGCGAGTCATGAGGAAAGATATCGGGCAGTGGTGGGATCCGGTGACAACCATGCCCAACAAGTGGCTCAAAATGCAGCGGTATAAAGATCGGATTTCCACCTACGTCGGCAAAGCCGAAGCAATCGAGGATGTCAAGTGGATAGAAGTCAATACCGCTACCCTGGTCGGTTTACCAGAAAACAATATATACGTCGGCGTCTATATCACAAAAGACAACAGCACGTCTAATCCCAACGCGATCTTCAGGCATTTTGATGTCTATCCGCTTCAGCGGGATTACCAGACCACTTGGGTCGGCAATACCTGGCCGTGCAGCGTTCATATGCCTCACTGGATTGAGGATATTTTCGTTGATCCTGATGCAAAACGTATCTATACCAACAGCCGGTGGGAAGAAGCCGGCCGTGAGTTGTGTGTCTTCGATGATAACGGCGTCATTCAATATTCAGCACAGGATACTCATCCGAACGGTGTCGCCGTTGCAGTGGGGGACGGGTACATCTACGGCGGTAAGATGGACGGTAGTGAGGCAACCCATGTCGAAGACGAATGGTACATCGCCAGATGGAATATGGACGGTACAAACAGGCAGCAACTGAAGGGAGTTTCACTCAGTGGCCAGCTACACGGCATGGCCGTCGATGCTGACGCCGACGACTGGTACGTTGCAAAGACCTTCGATAATGAAATCGCCGTCTATAACACACAGTCGCTCGCATTCAAGCGATTGTTTCCCGCAGACAACCCCAGGAATATGGTCTGGCATAATGACGCCCTTTATGTCTCCACAGGCGAGGTCAGCGGTCAGCCGGCCAAGGTCATCAAATATGATGCCAACGGCCAGATTCTGCTTTCCATAATGCACGATGATCTGCGCAACCCTGATGATCTGGCGATTCATCCCGGCACGGGACACCTCTGGGTCTGCGATAATGACCCCGAAATCCACCAGATTCTCATTTTCGATACCAACACCGGTAATCGCGTGACCGATACCTACCTCGGACAGGATTACTTCGGTGACCGCGGCGGTATTTATTCCGGCGTGCCCGGTGAGGTTCAACCTACCAAGTTCAATTACTTCAGCGGTGTCGGATTCATGAAGAGTGATGACTGGAACAGCACCAACCAGCATTACGACATCATTGTCGCCACCAACGGCCCGCCGACGTCGCACATCGATGAAGGGACAGGGTGTGTGTTGAGAAAATTCAATCCATGGGGACAACAGCCCGACCTCGACGAGTACTGGACGCGATACGGGCTCGAATTCCTCGACGTCGCCGATGCCGATCCCGGAACCGATGGACTCGATATCTTCACACAACATGGCCACTATGTCATGAACTGGAACGTTGACGAAGGACAGAACCAGCTATGGACCTACCGCGGTTTCACACTCGATAAATTCACCTACCCCGATGACCACCGTAATTGGGAAGGCATCAATATGCCCGAACCCGGATACCGCGCCAGGCACCAGAGCGGAACATTCATCCGGCGCATCGAAGGTCAGCGGTTCCTCTACGTCACCGATCAACACTCCGATTCGCTCAGCTACTACCGCTTTACACCCGGCAGCGAAATCGCTATCCCCTGCGGCCGGATGGATCGTAATATCACCGATCCCTCATTCTATAACATCATGAACCAGTGGCTCATCTGGCGTGATGTCAATGGCGACGGTCAGCAGTCAAAGGAGACCGAATGGGATACCTCCCACGTACACGGCGATAATACCGAGGACTGGTACGTCGATATCAACGGTGATATCTGGGTACCCAGTAAATGGTACGGGATCAAGCATTTCATCTGCGAAGGACTCGATGCCAACGGCGTGCCCATGTACTCATGGGCGTCCTATGAACATTTCGAACCGCCTACCGAGTTCAAGGTACCTTTCATCGAAAATCCGCTCTACCAGCTCTGCCGGCTTGTCTATGTCCCGGACAGCGATAACCTCGACGGGACCATGTTCCTGATGGGGTACACCGATCTCTTTCCACGTAATAATCCGTACGACCCGATTAATATCTACTACGAAGGACATAATCCCTATATCGCGGGACGCGAATTGATCTGCTATGAAAACTGGTATGCTGTCAAAGGGCCACGCACAATCAGGTGGCGCGTCAATGGCGCCGATGAAATCAGCGATATCCCCTATCGACCGATTTCAAATACCGATGTTAGTCACGGTGGCGACAGTCTGATCGCACGATCGCTTACCGCGGCCGGCGGAAAGGTCTTCGTCACCATGAACATGACCGCCGATACCTTCATGTTCGATGCACAGACAGGCGAACTCGAAAAAACGCTTGTACCAGGGCCTGAAGTCGGCGGCGTTACCGGCTGGTATGATATTCCGCACGCCACCAATGCCTATCAGCGAAGCAACGGTGAAATACTTGTTTTTCTCGAAGAGGATTACCTGAATAAGGTGAATATCTACCGACTCAATGAAGGACTCGATATCACCGCGCCCGCCGCGCCTTCCGGACTCTCGGGCTTTGTCAGCAATTACGTTGTCAGTCTCGACTGGCCTGACAATACCGATCCCGACCTCGACGGATACAACGTCTACCGTGCCGCAGCGCCAGGCGGGCCGTACCCAAGCGGGCCGTTTGGCCAGCAGATCAACCGGGAAACGCTCGCAGGCAGCCAGTTCACCGATTATTCCGTCGAAGGCTCGACTACGTACTACTATATCGTCCGGGCAATCGATACCAGCGGCAATGAGTCCACCAATTCCAATGAGATCCATGTCAACACCCCCGCTACACCCGTTGTGGATGCGCCCGACAATCTCGCCACTGTTGCCATGGACGGAAAAGTCGACCTGACGTGGACCTGCAGCACCTCCACGGACCCCGCCGTGCTCTACTACAAAGTCTACCGGTCACTCGTTACCGGCGGGCCCTATCATATCGCCGCGATTGCGTTCGGCGGTTGCGGGATCACCGACTCGCAGGTGGAAAATGAAGTGACTTACTACTACGTCGTCTCAGCAGTCAATGCCATTGGACTCGAGTCCGGACAGTCCAATGAGGCCCAGGGTACGCCGCAGATCATACCGCCGATCGCGCCCACCGGGTTGA
>CAYRND010000243.1:0-3485 GCA_964425365.1 uncultured Phycisphaeraceae bacterium | reverse complement strand
GGGGGGGGGGGGGGGTAATTGCATATAAGACTTGACGCTCCAGCTTAACCGTCATTTTCAGCATTCGCGTTAGGCAGGAATATACAGGCCCGGTCATTCTGTTTTACAATATTATTGGTGCAAAACTTGTATTGGTTATGATATTGCAGAATTTCCATTCAGACCGGTTACTGCAATTCGTGTAGTATCGATGTAATATTCATTCAGCTTGAACGAAACAGGTAAATGATGAACCAGGCGAAATGCCTACAGATCATTTTGGAGCACAATGATTGAAATGTAATCTTCACACATGCAATTTGGGACCCGCCCCCTGTGAAGTTCTTCGATATTACACGTGAAGCGGCCTGTCGTTCCGGATCTGAAAGAAGAACGGATATTACCGGGATGACAGCGAATAGTCATCGTAAAACATGCGTCAGCAGGATTTACCCAAGCCACCCGTAAGGATGTCCATTCAGAAGGCGATTAATATCACATTCCACATGATATTGCACGTATTGCCAGTGTCACGTCAACGAAGGAGGATAAGGAAATGAAACGTATATCCGATTGGCCCGCCATTGCGCGAAGTATGATGACGGTACTTACGATACTCCTTGGAACCGCAATGGCGTCGGCCCAGCCCGAGAGTCGTAATCCATGGCTTTGGCCGTTCGCCACGAACAGTATCTGGAATACTCCCATCGGTTCGGAGGCCGTCTATGTCCACGCCGGACTGGACCAGCATAGTGATGAATGGATTGATTATGATTTCGAGTACCATGAACGTATGCTGGCCGGTGATCCGCTTGTAACGGTTTATAATCCCGGTCCGTGGGACGATCGTTGTAACAGCACGACTGTAAGCTGGATACAGTCGATGAAGGTCAACCGTTACTTTCGCACGGAAATCGCCCGGCCGGGCTGGACGCCGAATAACGTGGCCGCGTTTCTGCAGCCTGACGGTGCAGCCTTGATTGAAATGGAACCGACGGAACGATGCATGGTCCCCGACGGGCCGGTATACGGCTGGCCGCTGACTGGAGAGAATATTTACGAGTCGGGGCATCGCGGCACGCATTACGGCTCGGGCATGTCGGGCATCGGCGGCTCGATCCGCGTGGGAGAGCTGACCGGGTCGGACCCGATCCGGCATGTGCTCAAAATCAATCTGTGGGGGCTGCGTTACCTTTACGCGGGTACGCCCAACGGGTCGGAACCCAAAGGATTCGGCTTCCGCTGGCCGGCGAATAACGCAGATGGATACGCCCAGCAGAGCTACGGTGGAACGAATCCCGAGGTCGCCATGGGGAGTCTACTGGCGATACCACCATCGATGACATACGCATCACTCGGCATTGAAAGTGAACTGGGGCGCAAAATGTTCGACGTACTTCGTGATTACGGTGCTTACGTGGTTGACGACACTGCATGGTATAACTTCCACTTTGACGGTGAATATGGTGTGCCCGAAGAAGTGGAACTCTACTACGGCATGCCGATGCGAGGTGCGATCGACAATCCCATCAAACGTGATCTCGAACGTCTGAAGCAGAATCTACACGTTGTGAGTAATAACACACCGGAGACGATCGGCGGGCCGGGCGAACGCCTTTCGCCGCTTGCGCCCGATACCTTCAGATCGATCAATGAAGTCGGCGGCGGGGAATATATTATTCAGTCAGGCCACAGCGGCATGTTGCTTGAGGTGGCCGACGCGAGTATGGAAAACAACGCGTCTGTACAGCAGGCGACGTGGTCAGGACATGACCACCAGGTGTGGCTCGTCGAGCATCTCGGCAATGGGTACTACAGCATCAAGGCGAAACACAGCGGCAAGGGTCTTGATGTCAGGGACATCTCGTACGACAATGGCGCTGCAGTACAGGTCTGGGATTTCTGGAGTGGAGATAACCAGCTCTGGTCGATCTGGCCGAATCAAGACGACACGTATCGCATTATTGCACGTCATAGCGGCTTGTGCCTACAAATTACCGGGGCATCGACGGCGGAAGCGGCACCGGCCGAACAGTGGCGATTCGGATCACTCGATCACCAGTGTTGGCGACTGATCGATAAGCTTGTCGAAGCCCCGACACATCTGAATGCCATCGCCGTTGATCACAAAACGATCGAACTGAGTTGGACGGATAACGCTTACAATGAGTCAGATTATGTGATCCAGCGAAAACCGCTGCAGCGATCCGACCAGTGGCAGACCATCGTTGAACTCGGGCCGAACAGTACACAATATACCGATACTGATCAGCTATTCGGGCTGATCCGTTACTATTACCGCGTGGGTGCGGTGGAGTAACACATCGGCCCTTGCGACAGCTTCCGAGCGTTTGGGTATGAACCGTATGTCCGGCAGCAGAGCTGTTTGGACCTGCCTGTTTCCCATGCCCAAATTTGGTTCATCCCTTCACTGCGCCCAGTTGGATGCCGCGTACGAGGTACTTCTGGAGGGTGATGAAGAAGATAATCAGCGGGATGATTGACATGGTGACGGCGGCCATAAGCAGGTGTGTTTCACGGCCGGTGCTGGTATCGAAATAGAGCAGGCCAATGGGGAGTGTGTAGTTGTGTTGACTTTTGAGCATGACCAGCGGCCAGAAGAGTCCCTGATAGGTCCCCATGAATGTGAAAATGGCGAGCGCGATCAATCCCGGGCGGGACAGTGGAAGGATGATATCCCAGTAAATCTGCCACTTGCCCGCGCCGTCGATTTCAGCGGCCTCGTCGAGGCTCATGGGGATGCTGAGCATGAACTGTCGCAAAAGAAACGTGCCGAACGCGGTGAACGCGCCAGGCAGAATGAGACCGGTAAGGGTATCGACCAATCCGAGTGTAATCATGATCTGATAGTTCGGGATCATCATGACCAGGCCGGGCAGCATCATGGTGGACAGGTAAAGCAGAAACACCTTGTCCCGGCCTCGCCACTGGAGTCTCGCGAAAGCGAACGCGGCGAGTGAACTGGTAAAGACCTGTAGAAACGTGATCCAGCACGAAACGAAAATGCTGTTGGCGTAATAACGTAGAAACGGGACCTGCGTAAAGACCTCGATATAATTCTCCGGATGCCAGCCCCTGTCGCCGGGCAACCAGGCATCCAGCTCGACTTCACTGAAGTGTTTGAAACTCGCGAGCAGCATCCACACGAAGGGCAGGATCATGGCGAAGCCGAGCAGTGTCAGCAGCACATTCCGCGACGCGACAGACAGCAAACGCTTCCTGCTCATCGCCGATGAAGCCCGCCATGGATACACAACCGGTTTTTTCAAATCAGTCGTTGACATATCGGTTACCGAATCGCCAGGTGAAAAGCGTCAGAATGAGAATCAGTATAAAGAGCGCCCACGAGACCGCTGATGAAAAGCTCAGCCTGCCGGTCTGGAACCCTTCCTGGTAGATAAAATAGCTGAGCGTGGTGGTCGCCCCTGCAGGTCATAGGTGTTAAGCTAAGTGCCCCATTCTTCAACCTCTTCCAGCACGTATTC
>CAYRND010000242.1:0-3549 GCA_964425365.1 uncultured Phycisphaeraceae bacterium | reverse complement strand
ATCAGGTCACGACTGAAGCGCACCAGGGGACCTTGATAGCGCTGTAGTGCTAAGCTGTCGTCGTTATATTTTGCAAGCGGCGTCGGGGGCGGTGTCGGCCGGGGCGGGATGGTGCAGCTCGGCGAACTCGGCCGGTTCATGGAGACGACGCGAGACCAGACCATCTATCACAAGAACCTGAAACCCGTCGCGTATGTATTTGCGGAGACCGCCGGTCGCCCGCCGGCGGAGGCGATCATCGATATGGCCGGCGATCTGAGGCCGGGTGGTGAAGGCCCCGATATTCCGTCGTCATTTGATATCGTCTGGGCCGGCGAGGGTGAATGGAAGATTACGGTGGATGTCTTCCGCGACCTGGGCATTGCATTCGCCGCGGCGTGTATCGGCATTTACATTCTGCTGGTCTATGAGACCGGCAGTTACTTCATGCCACTTGTGCTGATGATTTCCATTCCACTGACGATCATCGGCATTATGCCGGGCTTCTGGCTGCTGAACCTGCTGTTCGACCGGCCGGTCGGCCCGTCGGGTCATACGTTTGATAATCCGATCTTCTTCACCGCCACGGCGATGATCGGCATGATCGCGCTATCGGGCATTGCTGTGCGAAACGCCATTCTGCTGATCGACTTCATCCACGCCGCCATGAAGGAGGGCAAGGACCTGAAGCAGGCGATTCTCGACTCCGGTGCCGTGCGGTTCCGACCGATTTTTCTGACGGCCGGCACCGCCATGCTCGCCGCCATTCCGATTACGCTCGACCCGATTTTCTCGGGCCTGGCATGGGCGCTGATCTTCGGACTCTTCGTTTCCACGGCGTTTACACTGCTCGTGATCCCCGTGGTATACTGGCTGGTCTATCGTCAGGCGGGCGATCGTTCCGCCGGGATATAAAATGACATGGCAGGTCACCACCTGCCGGGACATACGCAAAAAGGGAGTGTTTCATGGACCCGAAAAAAAGTATCGCACTGCTGAACAAGGGTGTCGCCGACGAAATGCAGGCCGTGCATCAGTATATGTACTGGCATTTCCACCTGGACGATCAGGGTTTCGATCCGCTGGCGGCCCTGTTCAAGCGGATCGCCATCATGGAGATGGGTCACATTGAGCAGCTCGCCGAACGTATCCTGTTCCTGGAAGGCGATGTCGACATGGTCGCCGCCGGCCCGGTCGAACGTGTGACGGACGCTGAGAAGATCGTCAGGCTGGCCGCCCAGATGGAGAAGGACGCCGCCGGCATCTACAACCAGTACGCGTTGGATTGCAGCACCAATGCGGACGCCGCATCGAAACAGATTTTCGAGTCGCTCGTCAATGACGAGGAAAACCATTTCGACCAGTTCGATCGCCAGCTCGATAATATCAAACGGTTCGGCCTGAATTACATGGCGCTTCAGTCCTTTACGCAGGTCCCGGAAGACCCGCAGTAAGACAATGTGCGATTGAACGGCGCAGGTGGCATGCATGCTGTCCGCCGATGGTGATACGAGCAGGACCGGCAAATTCTGCCGGATGCCTGTTTCGTGGCCATTATTCAAGACCAGTGCGTTTCCAATTACAGTTTAAATAGCCATGTAGTATAAGCTGCTCTCATGCGTTTTTATCTCCTGTTCACCATTTCAACTCGCTCAACAGTGCCACCCGGCGGAATAGTGGCTCTATGCACTCGGGATAGCGTACTGCCAAAACGGGAATTAAAGCTGCATCGTTATTTAAACTGCTATAAATAGCCATATCACATTACATTCAATATTGGAGGCATAGGTAATGCAAGCTGTTTATGGCCTTGTTTTCCTGTAGTATATTTGTATAATGGTGGGGTATTGAGTCATTTTCTATGGGGATGAGCAGACTCACTGTGTAGAGAGAAGATCAATCATTTTGGGAACAATCGCCATGTGTTTTTATTACAGTCGGATCGGTACCGGGTTGTCAGTCAGTCTGAGGACAAGGCTACCGGTTACAGCGATCCCGGTGATGCTGGTATGTCTGCTGCCGGCAACCGCCGGTTATGCCTTGGACAACGGTCTGGCGTTGACGCCGCCGATGGGATGGAACAGTTGGAACAGGTTCGAATGCGACGGCATCAATGAAGAGGTGGTTCGCCAGGTGGCCGAGGCGATGGCAACCAACGGCATGCGAGATGCAGGGTACTTATATGTATGTATAGACGACTGCTGGTCGATCAGTCGTGATGCGAACGGCCGGCTGGTGCCGGACCCGTCAAGGTTTCCTTCAGGAATCGCCTCGCTTGCTGATTACGTTCATTCACTGGGTTTGAAACTGGGCATCTATTCAGATGCCGGGACTGGTACCTGCCAGCATCGTCCGGGCAGTAAAGGGTATGAATACATCGATGCGCAGACATTCGCCGATTGGGGTGTGGACTATATCAAGCATGACTGGTGCGAGACATACGGCATGGATGCGCCCTCTTCTTATAGTCTGATGCGTGATGCTATTCTCGCAACAGGCCGGCCCATGGTGTTCAGCATCTGTGAATGGGGTGTGAGTGAACCGTGGCTCTGGGCAGGCGATGTCGGACACCTGTGGCGAACCACGCTTGATATCAAGGATAACTGGGAAACGCTGGTCCGCAATATCGATCAGAACAGTGTGCTCTATCCCTACGCCGGACCCGGTCACTGGAACGATCCCGATATGCTGGAAGTAGGTAACGGCGGGATGACTCCTACCGAGTACAAGTCGCATTTCAGCCTGTGGTGCATCATGGCGGCACCGCTGATCGCCGGTAATGATATTGTGAATATGTCGCAGTCTGCGCGAGATATTCTGCTGAACGCCGAAGCCATCGCGGTGGACCAGGACCCGCTGGGTATCCAGGGCCGGAAGGTGCGTGACGACGGCGATTACGAAGTCTGGATGAAACCGCTGATTGGTGACGAGCTGGCGGTGGTACTGTTCAATCGCAGCGCAAGTTCCGCTACGCTCACGGCCGACTGGTCCGACCTCGGCCTGCCTGCGGACCATACGTCGGCGGTACGTGACCTGTGGGAGCATGCGGATAAAGGTTCATTTTCAAATGCCTATTCCACTCAGGTCGATCCCCACGGCGTGGTCATGCTCCGACTCTCGGTGCCCCAGATCCCCTCGCCCGCAAACCTGCATGCGGTGGTGACCAGTACAGACCCGATTACCATCGAGCTGACATGGCAGGATCAATCCAGCGGCGACGATCAGGAAGACCGGTTCGTGATCCAGCGGAAGGTCAATACCCCTTCATCATTCTGGCAACAGATCGGCACTGCGCCTGCAGACAGCACGATTTATACCGATACGTCCATCCTCCACGGCCTGACGGAATACCTCTACCGAGCCGGCGCAGAAAGAGATTGACAACTTCACAATCGATATTGATTGCAATAGCGACCGCAACGAAGGCGATTACAGGGAAAACCCTTAAGGCGATCATTGTGCGCCGTTGGGGGCAATTATAACAGTATATTTTCGGTTTGTTTATTAACAAGGCTCTCTAGCACTACAGCGCTATCAAGGTCCCCTGGTGCGCTTCAGTCGTGACCTGAT
>CAYRND010000241.1:0-3570 GCA_964425365.1 uncultured Phycisphaeraceae bacterium | reverse complement strand
CAGGTCACGACTGAAGCGCACCAGGGGACCTTGATAGCGCTGTAGTGCTAATCCCTCGCAATAACAACGACGAGATAATAACGGCCTTTTCAGGGGCTGTCAAACCGGAACACCTGTCAATCTTCTGTCGATGCCGACAGTTGATATTCTGACTTACATAGCATATTGGACACGGTGCAAGGGTTTGCGGCATGGTGTTTTAACATACCGAATACCAGGTGGCATCATTTCCTGTTTCCGAATTAAATTCATTCCCGATCAACCGCCTGTGCAATTCGCTTGAGACTTACCATTAATTCATCGAGTACATCGGGCGTAATCGATTGGGCGCCGTCGGTCATTGCATGTTCGGGGTCGGGATGGACTTCGATAATCAGTCCATCGGCGCCGGCGGCCACAGCGGCTTTTGACATTGCGGGGACAAGTCGGGCATGGCCGGTACCCTGGGACGGATCGACAATAACGGGCAGGTGTGAGCGGTAATGTAGTTCCGCCACTGCCGCCAGAGACAGGGTATTGCGTGAAAACTGTTCGAAGGTACGGATACCTCTTTCGCAGAGAATGACGTTCGGATTCCCTGCTGCGAGGATATACTCTGCCGCCTGCAGGTATTCATCGAGCGTCATGGCCATACCGCGTTTATAGAGGACGGGTTTTTGTTGACGGCCGACAGCCTCGAGGAGTTTGAAGTTCTGTGCGTTACGCGTGCCGATCTGCAGGCAGTCGGCGTATTTCGCGACGAGGTCAACATCGGCTGCTGCCACGACTTCCGTGACCACTGCGAGTCCGGAGGCATCGCGAGCCGCCGCGAGCAGTTTCAGGCCATCTTCACCGAGTCCCTGGAAGGAATACGGATTCGTCCGCGGCTTGAACGCGCCGCCGCGAAGTGCATCGGCCCCGGCCGCCTTGACCATTTTGGCCGCCGCCATGATCTGGGATTCATTTTCGACACTGCACGGCCCGGCGATCACTTGGACGGTCTTTCCGCCGAGGCAACACGACTGTCCGATTTTCACTTCGGTGGTCTTGTGGTGCAGGTCCATTCTGGCGGCCAGCTTGTACGGCGCGAGCACCTTCATGATCCGGTCGACACCCGGTAGCTGCTCGAGTACGCTGCCGTCCTTCTTCCGGTCGTCCCCGATGACTGCGACGACCACCAGGTCAGTCCCGTGGATCACGTGATCGGTCAGTCCCATCTGACGAACGTGGCTGCAAACGCGTTCGACCTGCAGTTCGGTTGCTTCCGGCCGCATGACGATAATCATGGGAACTTCTCCTTCAGGAGTGACACTGACCCCTGTTACTATGAATTTTTCTCTGCGTGGGCATAAACCTTTTGTATATCATACAATACCTGTACGTCACGGACATCTGCGAATGATAAACAAGCGAGTCATCATCATCGGCGCCGGTCCGGCCGGCCTGACCGCTGCGTACGAACTGCTGCGTCAGGGAGGTATTTCGCCTATTGTACTCGAGCGTTCTGAGCACATGGGGGGCATCTCACGGACGGAGGTTTACAAGGGCAACCGGATCGACATCGGGGGTCACCGTTTCTTCTCGAAGTCCGACCGCGTCGTTGAATGGTGGCTTGATATGCTGCCGCTTTCGCCCCCTGGTGAGGCCGGGGCACAAGCGTCCGACGCTGTCATGCTGCTGCGAAGCCGCAGGAGCAGGATATTTTTTCTTCGGAAGCTGTTCGATTATCCGCTGAGTCTGAGCAGAACCACACTGATGAACCTCGGTCTTCGGCGTGTACTGAAGATCATGCTGAGTTATAGCAGGGCGAAATGCTTTCCCATTCGCAATGAGAGCAATCTGGAACAGTTCTTCATCAACCGGTTCGGCCTGGAGTTGTATGAGACATTTTTCAAGTCTTACACTGAAAAGGTCTGGGGTGTGCCGTGTGATCAGATCAGTGCCGCGTGGGGTGCTCAGCGGATCAAGGGTCTATCGATTTCGCGTGCGTTGCTGCACATATTGAAGAAGCCGTTTCGCAAGCGTAGCGATGTTCGTCAGCGAGATACGGAGACATCGCTGATCGAGCAGTTTTACTATCCGAACCTCGGCCCGGGTCTCATGTGGCAGAGGTGTGCCGATCGCATACGGGAGGCGGGTGGTCAGATCGAATGCGACATGGAAGTGGATCGGCTGATCGTGAGTGGTAACCGTGTAACCGGCGTTCAAGCCGTCTGCCGGTCGACTGGTGAGCGAACGACTTATGAAGCGGATTATGTTATTTCGACCATGGCGATCCGTGACCTTGTCCGTGCGATGACGTGCGAGGTACCCGAGGCCATCAGTCAGATCAGTGAAGGGCTGGTCTACCGAGATTTCATCACGGTGGGCTTGCTGGTCAACCGGTTGAAGCTGCGTGACCCTGCCGAGCCGCAGGCATTGGTGAGGGACAACTGGATTTACATTCAGGAGCCGGATGTCAAACTCGGCCGGCTGCAGATATTCAACAACTGGAGTCCGGCCATGGTGGCGGACGTGTCGAAGGTATGGCTTGGGCTGGAGTATTTCTGTAATGAAGGTGACGCGTTGTGGCGCCAGTCTGACGATGCGATGATCGAGCAAGCTTCTGAAGAACTTTCGCGAATCGGCATGGTGGCGAGTGAAGACATTCTGGACGGAGCGGTGATCCGCCAGGAGAAGACCTACCCTGCGTACTTCGGTAGCTACGGGCGTTTCGATGAGTTGCGAAACTGGCTTGACGGTATGGAGAACCTGTTTCTGATCGGTCGTAACGGTATGCACCGTTACAACAACCAGGACCACTCGATGCTGACAGCGATGTCAGCGGCCAGTAATATTCGTGAGGGTAAGATGGATAAGTCGAATATCTGGTCGGTAAATGCGGAGCAGGAATACCATGAGGAGAAGAGGTGATCTGGAATTATGGGATGGTGATTTGTTATTTTGTGTTGGTGCGGTATGTGTATTGAGGTGATGCGGGCCGATGTGGGCCAAGATATTGTTTATAAGGGTGAAGGTTTTTAAGGTTGGGGAGGCGTGAAGCGGCTTGGGGCTTGAGGCTCGGGGCTTGAGGTGGAGAACAGTAAAACAGTGGGGGGAGTGTGAAGCGGCTTGGGGCTTGAGGCTTGGGGCTTGAGGTGGAGAACCATGAAGCAATTGGGGGAGTTAAAGGTTCAAAGTTCAAGTTTGGGTGTCGGGGTCGGATTCTGTATCGGGGTCGGGTGTCGGGGTCGGGAATCAGGTTTCGAGGTTGCGGTTTTTTTGTGTGTTGGGGGGCGATCCAATCTGATCCAGTTTGATCCAATTTGTATCCAATCTGATCCAGTTTTTTGTTGTTTTGCGTGTGATTTTGTGCGCGCGTGATCAGCTTCGAGTGATCCGCGGGCGCCTGTAAATCTATATGTTTTTTATTATCAGATACTTGATGTATTTTCGGCATTTTATTTCTATGCAATTCTGTTTAAGCTCGTCAATTTGTGGGCATCTCAGGACGATCCAATCTGATCCAATTTGATCCAATTTGTATCCAATCTGATCCAGTTTTTCGTTGTGTTTGTGTGTGATTTTGTGCGCGCGTGATCGGCTTCGAGC
>CAYRND010000240.1:0-3578 GCA_964425365.1 uncultured Phycisphaeraceae bacterium | reverse complement strand
ATACGTGCTGGAAGAGGTTGAAGAATGGGGCACTTAGCTTAACACCTATGCCCCTGGACCCCGGTTGCGGCTCCGTCCCGTCGCCTTCGCTTTTTCCTGCTTGCTTTATCCTTTACTTTTTTCCGCCGGAACTGCGAGGACACGGAAGCCCAGGCTGCTGCCGCGGAGCTCGGGCCTCGCGTTGAGGCGGTACGCCGACCGGCAGCGGCTGGCATCGTAGCGCCAGCTGCCGCCGCGAACCACGCGGAGGCGGCCTCCATCATCTTTTTCTACCCAGGCACTTCCATCATCTGGAGCACCTTTATAATTATCATGCCAATGGTCAAAACACCATTCCCAGACATTGCCGTGCATATCGTACAAGCCCCAGGCGTTCGGCTTCTTTTTACCCACAGGGAGCGTTTTACCTCCCGAATTTTTGATATACCACGCATACTCTTCAATCTCGCCGGGATCATCGCCAAAACAGTATTCCGTTGTGCTGCCCGCACGGCAGGCATACTCCCATTGTGCTTCACTGGGTAATGAATATTTGCGACCTTGCTTGTCCATATCCGTCAGCCGCCTGCAAAACGCCATCGCATCAGCCCATGAAACATTCTCCACAGGATGACCTTCGCCTTTGAAATGTGAAGGATTATCACCCATCACCGCTTCATACTGCGATTGCGTCACCGGCATGACGCCTATTTCAAAAGCCTGCAATGTCACTTCATGGACAGGCTGCTCATCTCTTACTGTGCCGCCCATCATAAAACGACCGCTTTCGATACGGCGGAACAGCATACCAAGTGAATTTCGATAGTAATCCCAGTGAACCACAACAGATTGACTATTCAAAAAAACAGGTATTTCTGTCACCCTTGTTCGATCGAGATCGATCTCTTCCAATCCGTCAATGGTTGCCAGGCTCGAAATATCCGCCACCTCCGTATCACTCATGATCAGTTTTCGCAGCCCGCGAATCTTCGGAAGTGGCTCCAGGTCCTGATCCTGAATATCCGCAGCTGAAAGATCCATGACTCCAGGCTGAGTCACCTTCGCCTTACGAAAGATAGCCGGCAGCTTCATCCGGACCGGTTCCGGTATTTCCTCACCATTCACCACCATACTGTGCACCTCAGGCAATCCCGCCAGTGTTTCCTGTACCCCTTCAGTATCTGATACAAGGCACCCTCGCAGGCAGGTCTGCGCCCTGGCCGTATTGATCAGGTTCAATGTCAAAACAGATGCAACCTGTTCCTTCGCTGTCCACTTGGAATTGTAACTCAGATAATCCACGACAAAATCACCGCCGTATGACAATGACCGGGCATCCTCCAGATTCCGCGGCGGGATAACCTCACGTTCGATCTGAGCCAGTTCATTACGCAGCGCCTCATCATTGAGGTGAAGTGCAAGATGCTTGCACTTGACGGCAAACAACTGCCTCGCCCGCAATGAAGGATCCTTGCCGGACAGCCTGGACCACCATGTTTTTTTGGGTTTCAGAATCTGGTAGATCACACGTGAAGCGAACTCTATTGACTCCGTACCAAGTGCAAATAGAATCACATTCTGTCGATCATCATCAAAGGCGAAATCCGCCAGTGCTCCGTCATCCTTATCAGCGGCGTATCGCATGCCTGCAAGGTATTCCTTGAATGTATTATGAATAAACTCAATCAAGCCAGGTGCACTTTCACGAAGAATTCCGCTGCGCTCGATAATCAGCTCACGCACCTCGCCGGCCCTGCATGCTTCGTACCCCAGACTTTCTAATACGGATGCAATCTTCTCATCTGCATCCGACGTAACCATAGTCGACAGTCCGTTACGAACCATGTAATGCGCCAGCTCGGTCACTACGGCTTTCTTCTGTTCATAACGCATTCGGCAATAGGCTTCGAATTTCTTGTCAGCATGAACACCTCTTGTACGATCACGTTTATCCAGCATCAAAACACAAAGCTTTTCGCATAGTTGGCAATAATTCTGCGGCAAACCCTGCTGTTGCTGTTCCGCATGACGGTTTTCGTCCAGATGCAACGCGCAGATCATCGCGCACAATAGCGGATTCGTCGCCAGCTTCGAGATGAGATAATTCTCGCCCGATTCAAATGCCTGTTTCAACTTATCGGAAAGGCTGTCAAAATGTTCCGGAAGCTGCAACGCCTGGAATCTGAACTGCTCTTTGACCGCCTCATGCCACTGACGAATGAAATCATTACGTCCGAATTCATTCATCGGCTGTATCTCAGCTTCCTGAAAACCCAGTTCTTTCAACCAACCGTGTTCCACCGCTTTCGGACGTGTACTGACAAGATAATAATTGTGCGGATATTGATTCGTTAATTCCTTAAGCCATTGGAAAACATTATTCCGGCGGAATTGGGGAATCTCGTCAACACCATCCAGCAGTATAACAGCCCTGCCGTCATCTAAAACTTGATGGACCCATCTGTCGGGCGGGTTATGCAACGCTTTGTAATCACTGGTATAGCTGCTCAGACCTGGCATTTCACCATCTTGGTATTTCCTCAGTCGCAAAAGAAAGGGTATCCGTTGCCGCCAATCGTCCTGACCATCATTACCAGGGGTTTCGGAAGCCGCCTGGATCGCTACCCATTGAAACAAAGTGCTCTTCCCGCTGCCTGCCTCGCCGCGGATCAGCAGACGACGGCCATGCTCATGCAGATTGTCGACTATCGTCTTAAAATCACTGGCCGAATGCTCCGATGCCTTTTCCGTTTCGGACTTGGAACTTACCTGCAGCGGAGTATAGGCGACTGAAAACGAATAACGCCTTGATGGCGGCGATTTCAGATCAGCGCCGAACAGTTCGATCTCATTATACCTGTTGACAACACTCTGCCGGTAACTCACTTCATAACGTAGCACGCACTTCGCAGCGTCATCCTGATCATCTCCGGGAAGACGTTTTAAGATAACTTCTACTTTGTCGAGAATAATTTTAATATCACACATCAGTTGGGTAAATCGCTCTAGAACAATACGATCGCGTGTGTCCTGATATTCAGGAAACTCCCTGGCTATATTCACCAGGTAGCTGACTGTTTCATCAAGAACCCGCCGATACAGCGATTCCTCAGCTTCATTGAACTGGCCGGCAGGTAGTGGATGCTCACGATGAATCTGTTCTGATATCTGCTGCTCATTCAAATCGTTTTCAATGAACCGCTGGATCAACAGCTCTGAGCTGAGTACAACCCCAAGCTTGTGTATTACCGCCTTGCAATTCACCTGGTTCCGTCTGATCGCATCATCAAACAGAACCTTGACCTTGTCGACAATATGCATGCCGAGGTCTTCAAAATGACGCTGGTATACGTTGCGATCCTTCGCAGCGGCGACCTTTTCCGCAGTCAGCTCGATGCCCGTCTTCGTTAATCCGGCATATATGCCACGGAAATAATAACATGCAAGCCACTTGCCAAGCGGCAGCGCCATGTTCTTCCACAACAATTCGCCCATCGCAATCTCCTGTACAGCCATTGTCATACCCCTCTTGTCATAACGCCTTGCCTAACACTACAGCGCTATAAAAGCTCAAGTTTACCACCGGGGCAAGCCGATAA
>CAYRND010000239.1:0-3610 GCA_964425365.1 uncultured Phycisphaeraceae bacterium | reverse complement strand
CAGGCATGTCCACACTTTTTCAAGTTCTACCTACGCAAGATCCGGATGAACCAAATATGATTTATTTGCGGAGGACGGGGTATGACCTGTTACCAAGAGAAATATCACCGCCAATCCATTCGTCTGCCTGGCTACGACTATTCACAGAATGGCGGTTATTTCATTACCGTTTGCACGCAGAACAGGAACTGTCTATTTGGAGGAATTGTTGATCGCCAAATGCAATTGAATGATGCCGGTCAAACAGCCCGCCAATGCTGGCAGGCAATTCCGGAACATTTTCCCTGTGTGTCATGTGACAGGTTTATAATCATGCCGAATCACATCCATGGGATATTGTTGATTAACAATGCGAGACAGGCGAATATCCGACCAAACGCAGGGGCGGTTGCAGGGGCAAAAGATTTTTCAGGGGCGGATGTTGGGGCGAGAGATTTTTCGGGGGCGGATGTTGGGGCGAAAGATTTTTCGGGGGCGGATGTTGGGGCGAAAGATTTTTCGGGGGCGGATGTTGGGGCGAAAGATTTTTCGCCCCTACGGGGAAAACGTCCTTGTGGCACATCGAAGACGATTGGTTCCATTGTGCGTGGATTTAAAATTGGTGTGACAAAATGGATGCGTCAAAACACACCTGTCCGGAATATCTGGCAACGTAATTATTATGAACATGTTATCCGTAATGAAGACGAATTAAATAGAATCCGCCAATACATTATCGACAACCCATTGCGGTGGGATACCGATCGGGATAATCCTCATGTCGTACAATTGGCCGCGAAGGTCAAGATCAATTTTGAGGAGTTCGGGGTATGACAACGGCTGATTCTTTCGATTTCAGATTTCGGATCATTCCTATTGCTGATTGCGGAATGTGGATTGCCGAGCCGCAAGACGCGCCTGGGGCGAGAGCATCATTTCAGGGGTGTCATGACGCCCACCTGATTTTCAGCTTTTTCTGGTTGATCGCGCAGTCCCGCAGGTACAGGTTGATCAGGCTCTGGTACGGCATGCCAAGTTCGTCCGCCAGTGCCTTGAAGTACGCTATCGATGATTTATCCAGCCGAATCGTTATCGGCTGCTTCAGGTCATTGACGTACGGATTTTTCCGGCCCTTCATCTTGTCGAAGTCATAATGTTTTCTCATTGTCTATCTCCAATAATACGACTTCTCCTTCTCATTCCCTCTTCGTGCAGAGATGATACGTATCACATGATCATTCGCCCGGTAGCAGTGACACACGACAAGTACGCGGAGTGCCAAGCTCAATCCATCATCAGGAACCGGCCCTCATCATCGGAATGGTCCGGATCGTAGTAACGGATCGCGTTTTCATCCAGGAACACCGTCTGAGCTTCTTCAAATGAAACACGATGCTTTCGCTTGTTCTCCCGGTTCTTTGTTTCGTTCCATTCGAACCGTAATGTCGCCATATTTACATTGAATGTATAACTGTAATGCCTGTCAATAAAAACCTGATGCACGGCGTCTTTCGGCGAGAGTCCGTCAGAGCCGGATTGCCGGTTGAAACATTCTGATATGTTTTCCGCCGTCTTTGATCCGATCGTACTTGCCGGCGTCTTATTCATAGCCGGGTTTGAGTATCGGGTTACGGGATTACCAGGTATATGGGCGGACACGGGCAACCCCGATGGATCGGGGCTGCCCATGCCGCCGGCGAAACGCCTCTTCAATGCGAGACTCGGATGACAGATGACAGGATCAGATCGATATTCACCCGCGAATTTCGATGGCTGAAGGTGTATTGCGTTGACAGGTTACGAGTTGGTTTTTCGCCGGAGCACAACGAGTGCGGCGAGTGACAGGATTGTCATCGAGCAGGTCGGCTCGGGCACGTGTTCGACCCACAGGGTTCTGTTGTTGGTGCTGCCCCATGACCAGTCCGGACCGGGCAGCGAGACGCTATCGAATGCGCCGATGATATCGCTACCTGACGTGATGATATCGAACCGTCCGAACGGCGCGAGCCCGGCGGGATCCTCGATGAACAGCAGACCGTCGAGATCGACCAGGTCGGCGTAAATCGTACTGATACCGCCGGCATCGAAGATGGCGTGCATGTTGCCGCGGCCTTGTTGGATAAACGAGTAGATATCGATCACGGCGTCGTCGCCGCGTACGTTGAAGTCGGGATCACCCCAGAGCATATCGTCGCCGATAACCAGTGAATTCACATTGAACGAGCCACCGGCCAGATCGTAATCGCCGCTTCGCATATGGACCTGGTTATCGACATTGACGATCCCGCTGTTCTGCCGGAACACTCCTCGCCCCGCCGGCGAATTATCGCCGCCGTTGATGATGATATCGTATGCATCGGTATCACCGCCGTTGAGTTCGTATCGCCCGGCGTTAACGACGTTGATCGAACCCTGGACTGTATATTCGACGTACCCGCCGTTCTGAATGAAGTTGCTCTGCTGGCCGCTGACGCGAAGGGTCTGGCTGTTGATGAGCCTGCCGGCGTCGAGTTCATATTGAGCTTGACCGTCCGTTCCGACGGTGAGCACCTTGACTTCGTGGATGGTGTCAGGACCGGTCTGCCGGAACAGGCCTTCACCTTCGTTCCCGATGACTTCCTGAAGGGTCGAGATGACATGTCCGGTCCCCATCAGGTCATAGCAGCCGAAGCTGCCGCTGCGATGTCCGACTCGGAAGTAATCGGTACCACTGTTCGATCCGGCGATTTCGTGTGTCCCGCCGGTATGAACGAACCACGCCGACCCGTAATCACCGACGACTGTGAGTCTTGACGAATTGAGTGTCCCGCCGTTCAGGTTGTATTGCGATTCAGCACCGGGGTTGACCGACATGTAGATACCCCAGTCGACAATATGCGTACCGTCGTCCTGCGTAAAGGCGGTGCGGTTCGGTCCGGTCGCATTACTGAATGACGCGATGACAGCGTTATCCGACTGGAGCCGGCCGCCGGTCATATGCACATACCCGGTTTCGTTTACGCCCTGTCCCATCGTCAGGACCGAACAGATTTCGCCCATCTGGTCGATCGTCACGGTCCCGCCGTTGTTGATGAATGCGCTGGTGCTGATGACAGGTTCGCCGTCAGTCCAATTGGATCCCGTACCCCAGTTACCAGAAGTGACGTTCCATTCGCTGTCGTTCTGGCCGAAGGCAGCGGCGGTCCATGCCGTCACCGACAAGGCAATCATCATGACATGGATCGCGCGACGATAGTGATTTGATAACAACATTTCAGATCTCCCTGATAGTAGACAGGCAGCCATCCTCAGCAAGCCCCTCGGTGGCTTTATCGAGGTGACAGACCTCTGAAGAATTGCATGGGCAACGCCATAACTCGTCGGGCTGGATTGTAATAGTTTGGCAAAACCCGGGACAAGCTATGAATCTAAAACTAACAAATACTTCGCAGTCGGTTATGAACGCGGAACATTCCTGTACTTCATTCTCCTTCAAACCCTGATTTACAAGCCGGGTGCTTGAAATCATGTCGTCGATCTGCACGAATTACTGTCCGTACCACCGGTGGAAGTGGGTGGGGTAAGGGGATGGAGGTGGGGGGGCATAGGTGTTAAGCTAAGCGGATGAATTTTTACGTCGATGGACTTGACA
>CAYRND010000238.1:0-3644 GCA_964425365.1 uncultured Phycisphaeraceae bacterium | reverse complement strand
CGCTGACTGCGGTGGCGACCAGGTCGCTGGGGGCATTCGGAGCGGGGATCGAATCGGTCGTCGCCGAATCGGTCGGATTCGGTTCCGCGGATTCACCGTCGACGTTGTAGGCGACAACCTTGTAATTGTAGGTTGTGCTGGCCTGCAGACCGGTATCGTTATACGTTGTGCCGGTGGTCTCACCAGCCATATCGCCATCACGATACACTCTGAAGCCGTCTTCGTTATCTGAATTGTCAGTCCAGCTCAGATCGATCTGAGAAGCACTGACAGCGGTCGCCACGAGATCACTCGGTGCCGCCGGGAGTTCCGGCGTATGCGGCATGCCATGTACCTCGCCCGAGTATTCGGAGATACCCGCGGTGACATCAACCGACTTAAGCACATAGTAGTAGGTGGTATCGCTGTAAACCTGGCTGTCAACGATATTCGTACCGCCGAAGGCCACGGCGACCGGTGTGTATGGACCGCCCTGCGTGGTGGACCTGTAGACCATGTAGTAGAGCACATCCGGAAGCGGATTGCAGCTTGGGACCGGGACGTATTCCCAGGTGAGCGTATTGGTATCCGCACCTGCCAGGCATGCGACGTTGGTCGGTGCTGCGGGCGCCGGCGGGCCGTCGGTGGTCGCCGAGGCTTCCGAGCTGGCGGGTGATTCACCAAAGCTGTTACTCGCAGTTACGCGGTAGGTGTAGCTGGTCGAATGCTCCAGGCAGGTATCGTCGTAGCTGGCCACGTCACCGACGGTGGCAAGCACGGCGAAGTCGCCGGTGGTCTTGCGCTCGATGATGAATGCATCAGCCTTGTCGCACTGACCGGGGTCAGAGCTGGACGTATCGGTCCAGGTCAGGCTGATTTCTTCGTGGCTGACTGCGGTGGCCAGTACATCGGCCGGTGCACTTTGCGGGGCCTTGTCGGGGCACGGCTGTTCACACGGTGTCGTGGTGACCAGTGCGTCGACGTAGCACCAGCCGCTGACAACGACCAGCTTCATGGTGTGCTGGGCGTTGGGCAGGCCGCTCTTGGCATACTTGGAAATACCGTAAGGCGGATGATCACCGACGTAGCTGATAGTGGCATCGAGCTGATCGTCAATGTAGACCTCCGCGGAACCACCGTACTGGGAATCTTCCGCCAGCAGTTCGATGCTGTCGCCGATGAAGGTATAAACCATTTCGGCGCCGGCCTGATCACTTTCGTGGATCGTGCCGTTAAGACGATCTGGCCAGTTGTTGGCATTCCACGTACCGTTGTAGGTGATCGACGGATCGGCGTCGTCGATCTGCACCGGGTCGGTGCTGCAGTACGGTGTGGCGTTATCCTCGTTGGAATCGGCCGATTCCGGGTTGCCTGAAAGGTCCGTGGCGGTCACCTTGTAGGTGTAGGTGGTGCCCCACTGGACATCCAGGTCTTCGTACTGGCTGGCCGTGGGCGTGGCGACTGATGCATAGACGCCACCCTGAGGCTTGCGATAGACGGTGTAGTAATCAATGTCGTCTTCAGTGTTGTCGTCCCAGTCCAGGTCGACCTTCTGGTTACCGTCGGTCGCCACCAGTCCGGTGGGGGCCGCCGGCGAGACACTGTCAGGCGGTGTGATTACAGTCACCTCCTCCGACCACGCAGTGGCTGCAAAAATATTTGCAGATGTCCCGAACACCAGGACGGCCACCAACGTAATCATAGTGAAAGATAGTAAAAAGCTTCTGATGCGATTGGCCATGACTCACCTCCGTAAGAAAAGTCATAAAAGATGGTTACAAACACACGTGTCGTGAGATGACAATTCCTCGATAAGTGTCAACAGTATATGGGATTGCTGCCATATAAGCAAGTCTCCTTATTATTGTATCACATCCTCCCGGGATGGCAACAGAAAATCCCCGATCTATTAGTACAAAATACTTGCTTTTATAGACTTATAACTTAATACCTTTTGCATTAATATCGGAAGATCATGATTTTACCAACAAAGTTCGACGCGCTTTGATGTGCCTAAGGTATTGCCCTTACTCCGGATAAAAATATATTCGAATTCCGGGATAATTCTTCAAAATTATGAGTTCTCAGCATGGAATGGCATACCCGAGCCGGTGATGCTAGACTTGCCCGGATGACCGGCCTGCGGTCTGATCGGCTCCGTAGCCCAATAGGCAGAGGCAGGCGACTTAAAATCGCCCCAGTGTGGGTTCGAGTCCCACCGGAGCCATTCCCCCCCCCTCACTTTCCCCCACTTTTCCCCCACTTTCACCCCGCTTTCAGCCCATTTGCACCCCCCACTTCCACTCCATTCTCACCCACTATTTTCACCCATTTTTCTTGATGTTTACCCAGTCGGCCTGACTTCACAGCGAAATGGGTGACAGTAACGAGCAGATGAGGTGGCATTTTTCAATATCAGGACAATTTCCGGCAAGTTGTCTGATTATCAGGGCGTGGAATGGCTGTAACCGGCAATATCCTGAATGGCTTTTTCGCAGGCCGGCAGGTAGCTGTGGCCGTAGAGACGCAACTGCATCATGAGTGTGCCCAGCCAGTAGACGCGGCATCGCCTGTGAAATGAGCTGCCGAGTGGATGGTACTGCGAATAGACCGAGAAAAACTCGTCGCCGGCGGTGTGAAAGATTCGCAGATAAGCCAGTTCGTAAGCGGGATCGCAATAGGATGCGGAGGCATCGATAAAAGCTTTGATACCAGGCTTGTCGGGATGGCTGTCATCAATCAGGATATTGGTCGCCCATAAATCGCCGTGTATGAGCGTGGGCCGGGATTCCTCCGGCAGCCACTGGTCCAGGTGCAGGATCAACCGGTCGACGATTTCGCGGCTGCGTGAAGAAAGCACATCTCGCACGGCACGGAATTCCATCTCGAATGCAGGCTGATAGGCATCAAGCCATTTCGTTTGACCGACGGGATCGAGTACTGAACCGTACGTCTCGCGATGATGGTCGTGCAGTGCGGCCAGATGTCGTGCAAGTTCATGCTGAAAGTACCTGACACCCGCAGGGCTGAGCCTGGCGTCGGAAAGCGTTACCGCGTCGACTTTGCCCATCAGCAGGCCGCTTCCGCCGAAATCGATATCGTTAGAAAACCATGCAAAGGGTTCAGGTACGGGCAACTGCGTCTGATCACGGAACAGCTCGAGGTAGGCCATTTCCCGTTCGAACATCCTGCCGTCCGGTCGGCTGTTGAGTTTGGCCACGATGACCTCGGGCAGGCCATCGGAGAACCATTGCTGCACTCTATTGATACTGCCGCCGTAGAGCTTTCGTATCGAGGTGATGGTGAGCCTGGGATCGATGTAACGCCTTGTGATACCAGTAGCAACCTGACAGTCGACCTGAACTGTGCTGGATTGAATAGTGGTAAGATGCGTGAAGAGCATTCTGAATCGGTCCGTAACACCGGAAGATAACGACCCGTGACCAGAAAGCTCTTCGGAGACCGGGAATAGACACTTTAGCACCGGAAGCTGTCGGAGATGCATATTGATCAGATCGGCCTGTTCGGTCGGAGATTATAAAAATGGAAGCTCTGTTGACGCCCTCACAAAAACCGTCCACTGGTAGTAAGTGTGCTTGTTCTCTTAATCGAGTGGTATGACGTGGTTTACAATGGAGCTGAGGGGGGTCGAACCCCTGACCTCT
>CAYRND010000237.1:0-3659 GCA_964425365.1 uncultured Phycisphaeraceae bacterium | reverse complement strand
TTATCGGCTTGCCCCGGTGGTAAACTTGAGCTTTTATAGCGCTGTAGTGTTAACCCGAACCCTGCAACGGAAATCGCGATCGTTACCGTGAAATGATGAACCAGTTTGCCGGTTTGTATCGGGTCGCATGCTTCTGACCGGGTATTCATGTATATCTACAGAAACGGCATCATTTTGCTACATCGATGGTCGAAGAATATCACCGGTCTTGAGGGGATGCCCTCTCAAGAAATCCTCGGCGGACATGGGTCTACCGCCGGGCAATTGCAATTCGATGATACGGACCGCGCCATCCGAGGTAGCGACGTGAAGCTTGTCATCCATGACTTCTCCCGGGCCGGGGTGCCCGACCCGTTCGAGGCCAATGAAACAGGAAAGATCGGTGACCGCCGCTGCACGTCTGAGGATCAGTTCCGTACTGTTTCCGGTGCTGTTCGCATGCCATATCACCCGACAGCCCGGCCAGGGTGAAAGGCCGTGAATGCGGGCTCGCACCTGTTCCGCCCCCAGATCAAATCGCACCGTGCCGTCGGACTTCGTAAGTTTCGGCGCCCGAGTGGCTATCGCGTCATCCTGATCGACAGGTTGCAATTTGTTCGATGCCAGATCATTCAGGACTTGACTGATCACCTCGGGGCCGAGTCGGGCAAGTCTGTCATGCAGTTCACCGGCTGTTTCCATCGGGTTGATTTCAAGTTCGGCCCGTGCATAGATACATCCGGCATCCATTCGCTGCGCTAGTGAGATGACGGTAACACCTGTGATACGATCATTGTTGATCACAGCCCAGTTGATCGGGGCGGCACCCCGATAGGCGGGAAGCAGAGAGGCATGAAGATTGACAGCAAGCCGCCCGAGCGAATCAATCAGACTTTCCGAAAGTTTCTGACCAAAGGCAATGACCACAGCCGCATCCGGCTCCATAGCCTGCGACTGTTGAATGAATGGTGGACTATTGACATCATCAACTTTGTATACGGCCAGATGATGATCCTCGGCCCATTTGCCGATCGGTGTGGGCTTCGGCCTGCGATGTCGGCCGGCAGGTCTGTCGGGCTGTGTGGCCACTGCGATGACCTCGTGATGATCATGCAGGAAAGAGAGGGTCGGCAGACCGAATTCTCCCGAGCCGAAATAAATCAGTCTCATGATTGAACCGCCATCTCCTCGAGTTCGCGAAGTGTCCGTTTGTTGGCCATCTTATCCATGGGTGTCATTTTATCGATGATAAGGACACCATCGAGATGATCGGTTTCATGCTGCCAGACACGTGCCGCCAGTTCCTGAGCGCTTAGTCTGACTTCTTCGCCTTTTTCATTGTATGCCTCAATGTCGACGCTGACAGGTCTGGTGATCTGGCCGTACACCCCGGGAATACTGAGGCAACCTTCTTCATGAGATTCGCTGAGAGAGGCGTGATTGGAAAGGACAGGATTGATGAAGATGAAATCCTGATCAGGTTCGTTCGTATGATTCGCAACGAAGAGTCGCCAGTCCAGCCCGACCTGCGGGGCTGCCAGACCGACACCTCTGGCTTCATGCATCAGTTCGAGCATGCGCCTGGCTACATCAATCACCTGGCGGTCAGAGGGGTCAACAGGACGACATTTACAGCGGAGTATTTTATCCGGATAATAGAGGATTTTCAGATTTCTTGTCGAATTTGACATCTTAGAATGATAGATCGGCACGCTGATGTGGACAAATCGAGATTAATCTTGTCTGGAACACGGTTTGGGGCTTGACCGACCTTGATTCGGTTGGCATACTGCTTGTATTCAAGGTTCCGGGAACTGGGCAGCAGGCTCTGGTCGGGGCCGTATTTACAGCAATTTCGTTGTTTGAAGATGAATTGACTTACACCGCTTGTCTGAGGGATATTGCCACATGGCTACAATCACCAAAAAGGAACTGATTGACCATATCGCAGACGCGACCGGGCAAAAACGCGTGGTCGTCAAAAAGATTGTCCAGAGTTTTCTTGACAGTATTATTGTCGAGCTGGGCAAGGGTAACCGCCTTGAGTTCCGCGATTTCGGTGTTTTTGAAGTCAAACAGCGCCGTGCCCGCATGGCGCAGAATCCGAAAACACTGGAACCGGTGGAAGTGCCGCCCAAACGAACTGTCAAGTTCAAAGTCGGACGACTGATGAAGCAGACACTGGGCTGCTATGGTGACGGCACCGATATGGGCGACGATGACTGAACAACAGTCGTCGAGTTCTAACTGAAATATGTAACAGCACATACGTTATGTATGCCAATCGTACTTATCATGCGCAAGATGGCAGTCCCAGGTTTTTTATGAATGCCGCACTGACACACCGGAGTACCATTCACCCCCCCCCACTCTCTTACTTTGTCACCCCCGCACACACCTATACCTGCATGCAAAGATTTCTGAACGAGTTGCGTGCTGATATCGAGAAGCTCGAATCGGAAAAGTTACGCCGGTCGTTGCATGCCCTCTCGACCAGTTCACCGGTTATTTCAGACGAAGGCCGGCCGCTGATTCAATTTGCGGGAAACGACTACCTTGGCCTGAGCGGCCATCCGCGTATGAAACAGGCCGTGATGGATGCCGTAAACGAACTGGGTGTCGGCTCAGGTGCAAGCAGGCTGGTTACGGGAACTCTGACTGTTCACGAGGCGGCGGAAATGCAATTCGCCGCGTTCAAGCATGTTGAAGCCTGCCTGATACTCAGCTCGGGTTATCTGAGTAATCTGGCCGCGCTGACCTCGCTCGCGGAACGCGGTGATCTGATCTGCATCGACAAGCTTTCACATGCCAGTCTGATCGATGCCTCACGTGCGACGGGAGCAACGGTACGTGTTTACCCGCATCTTCATACCTCTAAACTGGAACGACTGTTGTTACGTCATTGCGAACAACACGCCCGGCCAGATCATGAAAGACGCAGTATGCCGCAGAGGCTGCCGCGGCGATTCATTGTAACGGACAGTGTTTTTTCGATGGACGGTGATACTGCCGATCTGAAAAGGTTGTGTGACCTGGCCGAACGTTACGATGCCATACTTGTGGTCGATGAAGCACACGCCACCGGCGTTTTGGGTGCTACCGGAGCTGGATTATGTGAATTGGAAGAGGTGAGTGAACGAGTGGATGTGATGATCAGCACAACGAGTAAGGCATTAGGCGGCATCGGTGGCGCAATCTGTTCGTCGCAGACGGTGATCGACACGATTATTAATCGTTCCCGTCCGTTCATCTACAGTACTGCCGTCACCCCGGGACACGCCGCCGCGGTTTCAACAGCGATCGAACTGGTGACAACCGAATCCTGGCGTCGTCATCGACTGACGGAGTTGTCACGGCGTGTATACGACGGCTTGACGGCTCTCGGCTGGCATCTGCCACCGCGAAGACATATGACGCCGATCTTTCCATTGATTGTCGGGTCGGCAGAGGCGTCACTGGCGCTGTCGGATCACTTGAGGCGACATGGTATTCTGGCGATTGCGATCAGGCCGCCGACGGTCCCCCCTGCCGCTTCCCGTGTTCGAATCAGCCTGCGGGCGGATCACGAAGATGAACACATTGCCAGACTGCTGGATGCGGTCAGCAGTTATTAAGACGGGCCGACTAACTGAACCACTACCGGCTGGAAGCCGGTAGGTTCAAAGTCGTGAGCTACGGGC
>CAYRND010000236.1:0-3661 GCA_964425365.1 uncultured Phycisphaeraceae bacterium | reverse complement strand
ACTCCACGATCTACTCTACTGATCGGTTTTGGGTGTCCCAATGCGGAAGTCAGGTGTCATGGTTTGTCAATTCGCTGTATCAATTGACAGGATATGTCATTTCCATTGGTGTGTCATTCAGAAGCTTTTTCGGGCAATTGAATTGTAAAGTACGGGTGTTACGGCAGATGTGAGTTTTGTTCGTTTTTGATTGGATGATGTGAGCGATTATGGTTGAAAGCTTGTTGTGGAATATCACAAGGTCTGTTGATCTGCGATGACATATCGTTATAAGCCGCAACGCAGGGCGGCGCTTGGCCTGGCGAAAGTCTAAGTTTTAAGCCATTGTTAAATATGGTTTTATTTTATGTGTTTTCGATGGATTTCTGTGGTTATTATTCTGGTACGGGATTAGCATAGTGAAGGGTGTAAAGGAGCGGGAAAGATGAGATTTTACCTTTTCATGACGTATCTCGTGATCATGGCAGCGTTGGTAGCGGGGATGCTGTCGGGTTGTGCCTCTGCGGGCGTAATGGAGCTGACCACGCAGGAGGATGCCCGCGGCCGATCGCGATCGCTGGTGTTTGACAGCCGGAAGGTCCAGATGCTTCAGGATGGTTTGGAAGCATCCGGTGAGGTGGGATTGCCCTGGTATGCCGGCCGCAACGATCTGAAGCCGGCGGTTGTCGCCGGGTACGAGAACCCGAGCTATCAATATACCCAGACCTATACTGTTGATCGCGAGTACAGCCACAATGGTCACGTCCATCATCATTACTCGAAGACGACCCGCAGGTGGGAGTCGACTGAAGTTGTCAGGTGAGGGTGGGGAAGTCATTCAGTCCGTAAGTCATTTCGTTGATGGTTTATAGTCTGGAGCGGAGCTTTGGCCATATTGAATGCATGGCCAAAGCTCCGTTTTAGTTTTCCTGGTCAGAATAGCGTCAGATGTTCATCCTGCTGGTCGATATTGAGCAGATTGTTGTGTTTGAGTTGGTTGAGTTTGATGAACGCGGCCTTTTTCGTGAGCCAGTTGTTGATGAGTTTTCGTTTGACGAGTTGTTTCTTGAGGTACTGGCCTGTTGCGGCGGTAGTAGCGTGTTCAACGGGGCTGGTGATTAGTGCAGAGTCATGCGGTTTGCCGGTGTTCTGTGTGATGGGCGGCGCTTCGGGTGCGGCGGGGTTGTAGAGGATGACGCGGCCGAAGTCTGCGGGTGTGGCGTAGGCCTGGTCGTGCGGGGTGTTCCACATGGTCTGTGATTCTCTCAGGCTACCGTCGTCGTCGTCGATGCCGATATCGAATCCGATTTCAACGTCAGCGGTGGGGCTGAAGCTGTGCAGGCCGGACCAGGGTAGTTTTGCTTCGAGTCGATAGCCTGTGCCGGTGGATTGTCGCTGGAATTGAACGCCTGCGGTATCGAGGTAGGGTTCGCTGACGGGGTGGGTACCTTCGATGACGGCCGGGTCGTTCCATCGGAAAGCGATCTGGAAGTCGTGTTCGTCGTAAGAAGAGCCGGCATCGGCGTCCATATCGAAGAAGATTTCGACGACATCGTCCTGCCACCATTCGGTGGGGTCGAGATTGTTCTGCAGGTACTGGTCGGTGATATTGATCATGAGGTAGAGGTTGTTCTGGTCCCACAGTCCCTGCCAGGTAGCGGAGAGGTCGGACGATCCGCCGACGGAGCCGGTTACAACCTTCGTGATATCGTAGGCCGGTGCACTGTTCCAGAGCGATTCCTGTGAGCCGTCGATAGTGGGTGAGGTCGTGGTGTAAGTTGCGTAGGGATCATCGGGTGGTGGTGGTGGCGTGGTGTTGACGAGTCGAGCGCGTCCGAAGCGGTTGGGGTACATAAAGGCGAATTCGTCAGGGCTGTTCCACATCATCTGGGCATCGCGGAGGCCGGTGTCGTCGTCATCGATGCCGATATCGAAACCGATAATCTGGTCTGTAGCAGGTGAGTGATTCAGACCTGCCCACGGCAAGGCCGCTTCGTAGCGGTAACCTGAGGCGGTCGAGATCATCTGGAACTGGAATCCGGACGTATCCGGCGTACTCGGATGTGTCCCGACAATCACGTTGCCCGGATCGTTCCATCGGAATCCGAACTGGTAATCGTCCATGTCGTAAGCGCTGTCGCCACCTTCATAGGTGATCGCATCGATATAGGTCCATCCGCCGCCCTGGCAGACGACGGTGAAGGTATGCGTGGTATCGGCGAGTGAATCGTTATTGTAGATGACCTGCTGATAGGCGGTTTCGCCGTTGAAGCTGTAGGTGCCTTGGGAGACGCTATCGATGAAGATTTCGGCGTTGCCGCCGTAGGGTTGCAGGTCGCCGATGAGCGAGACGGAGGAGCCGTTGAAGCTGAAGGTGGCGGTTGCGCCGCTGGAGTCGGTTTCATGGACGGTTTCGTTAATTCGTCCGCTCCAGCCGGTCTGGGGATTCCACGAACCGGTGTAGTTGATGGCGTCGTCGGCGTCGTCGGCGGTGACCAGTTCACCTGAGCTGTATCCGTCAGCGGCGAGATCGAGGAACAGCTCGATGACATCATCTTCCCACCAGTCGCCGCTGTGCGCTGCTTGCAGCAGGTTGTCGTTAATATCGACGAGCAGATAGAGGTTATTGCTGTCCCAGAGCGCTTTCCATGTTGCAGACAGGTCATCCGGATTGTTCACGCTACCGAGTACGAGGTTATCGATAGAATAGGTGTTGGCCGCTGCCCAGAGCGTGTCGACGTTGCCGTCAATGGTGGGGGCAGAATCTGTTGATTGGATTTCCGGCTCGGTGGCGGTGGAACCGCTGAGTTCGATGCGTCCGAAGCGGTTGGGATATTGGAAAGCGAATTCGTCGTGGCAATTCCACATGGTCTGCGATTCGCGGAAGCCGGTGTCATCGTCATCAACGCCGACATCGAAGCCGATGACCTGACCTGCGGTCGGCGTAACGTTCATGCCCGACCATGCCAATGCCGCTTCGACGCGATAGCCCGATCCGGTACTGATCATGTGGAACTGGAACCCGGCGGTATCGGGATTGCCGGGGTGTATGCCGACGTGGACGTTGCCGGGGTCGTTCCATCGGAGGCCGAATTGGAAGTCGTCCATGTCATAATGGGAATCCGGATCGTACATATGTTCATAGCCGTCGGCGGCCATATCGAAGAAGAGTTCGATACAATCGTCTTCCCACCAGTAGCCGCTCGGATCGAGTGCAGCCTGCAGTTGGTCGTCGGTCACGTCGATCAGCAGGTAGAGGTAGTTATTGTCCCATAGCGCTTTCCAGGAAGCGGAGAGGTCGGATTGACCGGAGGTTGATCCGACGACGGTATTTTCGATGTCATATGCCGGTGCTGCCGACCAGAGTGTGTCGATATTACCGTCGATGACGGGAGCGGTCGTTGTCTGCCTCGCGTAGAATTCACTTTGCGGTTGTTCGTAGCAGGTAACGGCCACAGTATCACTTGCGATGGATTCTTCCCGTTGCAGGTTGACTGAGGTGATGTAGTAATAATAAGTTGTATTAACACCAATAGTATAATCGGTTATGTTATCGCCTCCGATTGTAGCGGCGACCATCTTGAAAGGTCCATCGGGTTCGGTCGATCTGTAGATTTTGTAATAGGCTATCACTACAGCGCTATCAAGGTCCCCTGGTGCGCTTCAGTCGTGACCTGATCGA
>CAYRND010000235.1:0-3700 GCA_964425365.1 uncultured Phycisphaeraceae bacterium | reverse complement strand
GATGTCAAGTCCATCGACGTAAAAATTCATCCGCTTAGCTTAACACCTATGCCCTTGATGGGGGATATCGTAAAAACGTTATGGAATCATGTAAATGAATTCGTCTACGTAGATCCAGTTTTCCGAATTATTTTCGATCCGAATGGTATGCTCTGAAAATGTCAGATTCTGATTTGTATAAATGATCTGCTGGTATTGCTGGCCGGGATCGGCGGAGAAGTCGACGGTGGTGTAGAGGATATCATCAATAAACACATCGGCCGTACCACCCCATGTCTGTTTCTCCGCGATCAATTGAATACCGATGCCGGTAAATGTAAATGAAACATCGGCATCAGCGGACATTGTTTCATGCGTTGTTCCGTTGGTTCGGCCGGAAAGACCTGCTTGCGCCACCCACCCGGTGGAATAGCTGACGGATGCATCGGCATCATCGACATGAATATATTCAGGCAGAGCGACAGCCGAGTCGGTATTGGAAGGCTGAGAATCACCGGTATTGTTCCACGCGATGACGCGGTAGGTATAAGTGCCACCACCAATCAGACCGGTATCGGCCCAGGTGGTGCTGTCTGCACCGAGCAATTGAACCATTTCGAATCCCATGCCGCTGTCACGATCAACCCGAAAGCCGAGCTCATCATCAGCGTTATCCTGCCATGTGAGTGCGATCTGTCTGACACCGTTGGATTGTGCTGTGAGATTCGAAGGTGCCGCGGGCGCCCCGGCCACCTGGGGTGAGCCATATACCATATTCGAATAGCCCGATTCGAGTCCGTCGTCATTAACAGCGGTCACCTTGTAATAATAAGTCGATCCGTTCACCACCTGGCAATCGGTGATGTGTGAAGCGCCCATGGCCGTGGCGACCGGTTCATAGACACCGGCCGAGGCCATGGACCGGTAGACCTTGTAATAACAGATATCGGCTTCGGTATTGTCATCCCAGTCGAGTTGAATCATCGCATCGGAGGGGGTGGCGGCCAGGTTAGCCGGTGAAACCGGCGGCAGCAACTGCGGGGAGGCTGACACTTCACCCGACCAGATCGATTCCTGACCGAAGGTATCGATCGCTGAAATCCGGTAGTAGTAAGTCGTATCATTCTGAACGGCGTGGTCATCGATACTGCATCCGAACGATACGGCAACCGTGGTAAAACCCGATCCCGAAGTGGTTGATCGCTGCACCATGTAATAGAGTACATCGGGTTCAGGATTGCAGGTCCACATCAGCCTGACAAGGCTGTTGCCCGCAATGGTACTCAGGCCGGTCGGCTGGGAGGGCACCTGGTTAATCGGTGTTGCTTCATTACTGTAATCCGACAAACCGGCGGCATTGAAAGCGCAAACACGATAAGTATATGTCGTTGCGTACAACAGGCCGGTATCGACATAATTCGTCACATCGGCTGCCAGCGAATCGATAATCACATATACGCCGCCGTCGGTTTTACGTTCAATCTGAAAACCATCTTCATTATCCGCATTGTCGGCCCAGACCAGTTGCACGCTGGTAGCCGTCAGGTAATCTGCCTGCAAATTGGACGGTGCCTCGGGCAGCGTGGGGCCTGGCTCGGAACTGACCAGCTCAATACCCTGCCCACTGACGGGATCGAGGTTACGCGAGTATTGTTTGCTGCTGCTATTGTTCCAGTGTTCATGCGCGCCCTGGCTAACCAGGCGTTGGACGTTGCCGCTGTGATTCGGATCATAGAAGATACCTGAGGGCGGGTTCTGTGCCTGTGCGGCTTCATGCAGGTAATCCTCAGTCCCGGACCTCGCCGGACCGCGGCTCAAACCACTGTACTCGGCCAACAGGAAGTCGAATCCGACGGAATCGACTGCGACAGGGTCCTGCGAGAGAAATACGCTCGATGTCCAGTCGTTATTGAAAGGCGCCAGGTTCCACCGCTCGGGTACATACGTTTCGTCGGTATGCCGACCGGCATAGAGCGCATCGACGATATAGAGCAGTGTCTTGCCGCCAAGGTGATCGTGTCCCATCAGATCGACCAACGTTCTGTAGTGTCCCATCCCCGGCCGTGACGCGGGCAGGTCCGGGTGCAGATCGAAATAACCGGACTGACCCGGCGTGCGAATCAGTGATCCGTAATGGTTCTTCCCACATACGGTGATACCCGCGTTATATTCATGTGTTTTGAGATTGGCCATGTTCATGAGATAAGCGGCGTCGACATAACACTGAGGGATGTAATCTGGATTGCCGCCGGGGTTGGTACTCCAGTACATGCGCGTGCTCGATGATGACACCGAAGTCCGCGGATGGCCGGGTATGCCGCCGCGTGCATCGAAATAGTTCACATTCGGGTACCATGACGTACAGATCGCATAATACTGGTTGGGAAAGAGACAGGTGGTATCACCGATCCAGATATCCTGTTGGGCAACGCCGGCCACATCGACAAGCTGATGCAGCAATGCGACGATCATCTGCGGCGACGTATTGGGATAATCCATCATGCTCTCGAGATCGTACGTAGACGGATTGCATCCGCCCCAGCCGGTGATATCGATGCATCCGACCAGGTTGATCTTAACAGTGATTCTTTCGCCGCTCTGGTATCCCCGATCCTGCTGATGATGAGTAATATTGAACTGCCGGAACAAGGCATCCCATGCCTGGGTTTCCGTGGCCGTACCCGCAAGCCATCGTACGGCGTCGCCCATCATCTGGTTGATGCGGGTCTGGTCGTTATTCCATGTTTCCCACCAGTACCCGCCACCCGGTCCGGACCAGTGGGTCGCATCGGGATCGTGCACCCACGTCACGCGACCGGGGTTCAGGCCCCTCGCCACGCCAATCGGCTGATTCGGCGGCACGGGCAGGTCCGCTCGCAGGACCGGCTCGGGTGCATAGTGCAGGCTGGTCACCGCCAGGGTCGCGGCAACCGACACGGCAAACACGGCCATCGCCGGCCGCATCCGACGGAACAGATGTTTTGCCCGGCGGAATATCACCATTGAGCCGGTTAACCCCGTCAACCAGATGACAAATCCCGAGGCCAGCGGAAAGGCGGCTCGCTGACAGGGATACGTGGCTCGACTCGGCTTGGGGATAACCCTTACGAGAAACCACAGCAGGGCAATGAATCCCAGGACCACCGGCATCAACATCGTAATACGACTGCGATAAATGCGCGAAACCACCTGCCTCCGGTATGAATGGAATGCGTACATTGTGATGAATCTCCTCCTCGCAATATCAGTTCACCTTACCCGGTTATTTTTCCCGTCGTGTTCTGGTATCACCAGCACACATCAGGATCACATAGAGTGCACCTTTCCTCCTGCTGGCTTTATGATAACTGAAACTAACCACAATGCATAGCATATTGACTTGATTTTCACCATTTGGACAATCGCAACCATAACATCTTTCTCTGGTCCTGATATCGTTGCCCTGCAAGATAGATCTGCCATGTATGGCCGCTATGAGCTGACAAAAAAACGCCGGCAGGTAAGGGTCCTGCCGGCGTTTTGGGTTTTTACCAATCATGTGGGCTACGCCCACGTGTTGATTAATAGTGGCCGACGATGAAAGCGTCGACGTAGATCCAGCCGCCGCCTTGATTCTCGATCTTCACGGTATGCGTACCGTTGGGAACGGTCAGCTTGAAGATTTCAACCTGGTATGCAGTTGCTGCATTCAGGCTGACGTTGTCCAGTTCAAGCTGGTCGT
>CAYRND010000234.1:0-3708 GCA_964425365.1 uncultured Phycisphaeraceae bacterium | reverse complement strand
TCCCAACTGCCCCGTTGCTCCCCATTTTCACGCCTTTACCCTCTGCCTCCCCCACCCATAGCTTCATCCTACCGGTCCAGGGCCGTGATGCTTACCCGGCACTTCTTATTTCATACCCCGATCGTGATCAGATATCGGCGATACGCCTGAATAGATTCAGGGAAAACCCTGCATTTTTTTTTAAATACCGCTAAACAACAGGTCCTGATAATAGTGATCATTGCGATTAATAGTGCCTTGACATGCACTTGTATTACCGATTACAAGAAGTGATAAATAATAAATTCATTCTCTTTTATTGCGATTATCATAAATTAAACCGATCACCGGTTTGATCCGGTGATCGGTGGATAGGGGAGGCTGTCATCAGCCTCATGATCAGGTATCAATCCGGTACTGCTATATACGAAAGCGGCTTACAACGGCCTGAAGCTGCTCGGCCTTGCTAGACAGCTGGGTGGCGGCGGCAGCAGCCTGTGAGCCACTCTGCGAGGCTTCCTGTGTCACTGCAGTGATCGACTCGACGTTACGCGAAACTTGTTCGGAAGCGGACGACTGTTCTTCCGCCGCGGCGGCAATGGACTGTACCATGGCGGCGACGCCCTGCGCGCTGGCGACGATCCGTTTTAGTGAATTACCAGCCTCGGTCGCTCGCTTGACACCCTCGGAAACCTGTTCGGTCCCTGCGTTCATTCGTTCCACGGCATGGCCGGTTTCCGACTGGATGGCGGTGATGGATCCCGCGATTTCTTCGGTTGCCTTTGTCGTACGGTCGGCGAGTTTACGAACTTCGTCGGCGACGACGGCGAAGCCTCGGCCGTGCTCCCCGGCCCGTGCCGCTTCAATTGCTGCATTGAGTGCCAGGAGATTCGTCTGGTCGGCGATATCATTGATCACCTCGATGATCTGACCGATTTGCTCGCCGCGTTTGCCCAGTTCCTGAACGGCAGTTGCCGAGGCACTGACCGTTTCGGAAATATTGTTCATTCCGGTAATGGTCTGCTCGACGACATCACCGCCTTCTTCCGCGATCTTGCCGGCGTCCATGGCATTGGTGGATGCTTCCGCCGATTTCTTAGCCACTTCGACAATCGATGCGGCCATTTCTTCGATCGCTGAAGAAATCTGGGTCACCTGCTGTGACTGTTCATTCATACCCTGTGCAATTTCCTCACTTGATGCGGCGATCTCGGTCGAACCACCGGCTACTTCCCGTGCGGCGGCAGTGACTTCCCTGATCAGTTCGCTGAGTGCCACGCTCATCGTGTCAGTGGCGCGTCCCAGAATGCCCATTTCATCCGTGGTTTTCACATTCAACCGTTCACTGGTCAGATCACCCGCTGCAATAGCCAGGAGTACTTTTAATACGCGCTGAATGGAACTGCTGATCATACGGATGAGCATGGCCGCGACTATGACGGCAATGATTACCGCCACAGCACTCGCAATCCCGGACTGAATCACCGCGCAACTCGACGCTTCGCGAATGTCCTCCTGTAAAGCATGTTCATCCTCGACGATTGTTTCGATAATGTCACGTCCGAGCTGGGCGATCTGCGGGCCGATGACATCCAGGTTGTTCAATACCAGTTCGTTTCGCTGGTCTACAGTCTCGATCAATTCGCCTACACACTGGCTGTAGAATGCAAAAGCTTCTTCCGCTTCATGAAGCCATAGTTTCCTGTTGGGATTGTCGACCTCATTTTGCAGAATGTCCAGTTTCTGCTCACCCTGTTTCAGTTGGTCGATTGCCTTGCGGGCGTCCGCTTCTTCATTGGTATTGAGGAACTTCATTACATTGACACGTGCCAGCGTGAAGTGATCGAGGCATTCAGCTGTTTCAACCGCCGCCGTTAAATCATTGTCATCATGCGCCGTGGTAATAATACCGTTCAATAACTGGGTGACTCGCGGACCGGTCATATCCATCTGGCTGGCGACAATGCCGTTGCGATGATCGATAACCGAGACCACATCACTGAAATATTGCTCATACTGTTCGAGGTTCTGACGAACTTGTTGAAGCATCCCGACCCGTTTCGGATTTTTGATATCGGCGTCGGCTTTGTCGAATATCACATTGACGTTGCCGATGTATTCCGTGTACTGTTCCAGTTCGTGATCGGTATTGGTAATCAGGAAGTCCTTCACGTTCATCCGCACCATCAGCATATTTCGCTGAAGATCCTCCAGCAGGCAGGCATCCCCGGCGATATTGCCGTATTCATCGGAATTCCGTGAACAACGGTACTGCGAAAATGAGGCGAGCGTACTGACCACAAACAAAAGGGTCACCAGTGATCCGAACGCCATAGCCAGTTTTGAACCGATGGTGAACCCGGTAGTGATTGTGCCATCGGCATGACGAATTCTGCCTAACCGCCAGGCAATCAGAAGCACAATCAGAACTGTTGCCACTGACAGGGCGGTGAAAACATATCCGATGGTATTGGTGGTGTAATCGATATTCTGCACCGGCAGCGGCCGAGTTTTGGCAGCTTCGATACCGAATGCTGTTCGTTCAGTAACAGCAAGCTGGGGCGCATCGAATTCACCTGATGAGCCGAGTCTGGCAATCCATTGATCCATTGACCGGCCGGTGTTGTCAGTACCGACCGATGTTTCAGCGCTAAGCTGTGATGAAAAGAAAAACACGATGACAACCGCCAGGAAAAACAAGATCAGAAAATGTTGGCGCACGATAGCTTTAGATAGTGATTCGACGTTCATAAAACCTCCCGATTTCTGCCCTGATTACGTTAAATTGTGAATCCACCCATTACTCTCAGGAGTGGTAGCTTAAATGTAGTAATCGGTTTTCCTGTTTCACCGGATTAGCACTGAAAGCGAATTATTTGAAGATCATCTGGTATGAAGCTACAGAAAGTCAGTAGTCGGATCCCCTATCCGTACTGACCGGCGAAGGCCAGGTCATGATCTCTTGAAATAGAAAATAACCGAATGCGGGCGATAGGACTCGAACCTACACGGGTTTTACCCCACCAGGACCTAAACCTGGCGCGTCTGCCAGTTCCGCCACGCCCGCGGCGAGCCGACCCGGGAGTCCCGATTATTATATAAACTATCGGCATGACTGACCCGTTTGCCATCCTCGGTCTGCCAAGGCGGTTTGATATCGATCCGGACCAGCTCCATAAGCAGTTCATTACGCTGGCGGCCCGATATCATCCGGACCATGCGGCCGATCCCATCGATCAGCTCGAGGCCGCGGAAGCGTCGGCGAAGATCAATGAAGCGCACCGTATCGTGAATGATCCCGAATCGCGCGCTCATGCACTGCTCGAATTGATTGCCGGTGAGGCTATGGAAACGAAAAACACAGTGGTTGATCCGTCGATCCTGTCCGACATGTTGGAAAAACGAGAGCAACTCGATGAAGCCGCCGCCGCCGGCGATACCCGGCAGTTGGACGAACTCCGCCGATGGCTCGATCAGAAGCAGCAGTCCATCCTGGCGAACCTGGGCCGACTGTTCAGGGAAATCGAACAGAATCCGGATGCCGCTGACAATCCTGCTGAAATCACGGAAGACGTGGTGAAAAACATTCGTGTGGAACTGGATACCCTGCGATACGTCAGAAGAATGTATGAGTCACGATAATATCGGACAGGCGCAAAACGAAGCGGCCCGATGAGGGGCATAGGTGTTAAGCTAAGCGGATGAATTTTTACGTCGATGGACTTGACA
>CAYRND010000233.1:0-3745 GCA_964425365.1 uncultured Phycisphaeraceae bacterium | reverse complement strand
AATCTCGCCGACCATGATCACGTCCGGGTCCTGTCGCAATATCGACCGCAGCGCACGCGCGAATGTCATGCCGATTGAACTCTGCACCTGGATCTGGTTCACCAGGTCGAGTTGATATTCCACCGGGTCCTCGACGGTCAGGATATTCCGCTCGGGACTGCGAAGCAGATCGAGTGCGGAATAGAGCGTCGTCGTCTTGCCGCTGCCCGTCGGGCCGGTCACCAGCACCAGGCCGAACTGCTGGGTCAGCATCCGCTTGAATGATTCAAGCGATTCGGGACGGAAGCCCAGGTCCTCCAGACGCACGTGCAGATTCGCCTTGTCCAATATTCGAATCACCATCTTCTCGCCCAGCAGCGTCGGCATACTCGATACACGCAGATCGATATCACGACCCTCGGCGACGATCCGAACACGCCCTTCCTGCGGCAGACGCTTCTCGGCGATATCCATCTTGCCGATCACCTTGACACGTGATATCACCGCGGCGTGCATGCCCGGCGGGGGTTTCATCAGATCGCGTAGAATGCCGTCAATCCGGTAACGGATACGCGTTCCCGTACGCGAGGGCTCGATATGTATATCGCTGGCCTTGTCACGCACGGCCGTGAGCAGCGCTACATTCACCAGGTTGATGATCGGACTGCCGGCGACCATCTGCTCAAGGTCGGTCGTCGGGCCTTCATCCACACGCTCGCGGTCGACAACCTCGATATCCGATTCCACCAGCGAAGTGAGAAAGGCATCGAGATCGACGTTGCCGCCTTCATACTTCTGCAGGAACTCCCTGATATTCGATTCGAGCGCCAGCACCGGCTGGATGCGGCAGCCGGTACGTTCTCGCAGGTAATCAACCGTGGGAAGTGATTGCGGTTCACCCATCGCGACGGTCAATGTATCGTGCACCTTGAACATCGGTACGATCATCAACCGCTCGCATTCCTCCTGGCCAAGCTCCTTGATCAAAACCGGATCGATCAGGCCGTGGCGGAGGTGGCAGCCCTTGATCCCCAGTGAGCCGGCCAGGTTGCGGACCAGCGTGCCCATGCCGATCACACCCTGGTCGACGAGCATTTCACCGAGTTTCTGGCCGGAGTTCTTCTGGTCGACAAGCGCCTGCTCGAGCTGCTCGGGCGTCAGGGCGCCCTGGGCGACGAGCATTTCGCCGATCCGCTGCCTTCGGCTTTTCGGCACGCTCACAGGAAACTCCTTACCGCGGCACTGACATCTTCGTACTGCTCGAACAGGCTGGCCAGCTCGGTCAGGTCGAATACTTCACGCAGGGTCTCATTGACGCCGCACATCTTCAGCGACTGCCCGCTGGCGGCCAGCTCCTGGTTCACGTCGACGAGCGCTTCAAGCCCTTTGGAGTCGACAAAGGGTACACCCGAGGTGTCGATAACAAACCGGCCCAGGCTCGTCGTGCGGACTTCCGCCAGCCGGGTCTTGAACTGCTCGGCGTCGGACTGCGTCAGCGGCCCCACCGGCCGAAGCACCGTCACCGCTCCCTTTTTCTCTTCCCTGATTTCCATGGCTTTCAACCACTCCACTGATCAAACGTCCCGCCGCCAGCAATACAATCATTCGCTAATGCGGCAGGGTCAATATAAACTGGCTGCCCTTGTCCAGTTGCGATTCCACGGCGATATCACCGCCGTGCAGGCGGACGATCTCACGCGCCAGCGCCAGGCCCAGACCCGAACCGGTGATACCGGTGATACGCTTGTCTCGTGCACGATAAAACTTGTCGAATACCCGTTCCTGATCGTCGGGTGAAATGCCTATGCCGGTATCCGTCACTTCAATTTTCACCCTGCCCGGCGATTCCTCCACCGTGACCGTCACGCGACCGGACTGCGGCGTATATTTCAACGCGTTGCCCACCAGGTTATGAATCGCCAGCATCAGCTTGTCGCGATCCGCCTGGATCGTCGAAAGCTTCGGCGGCATCTCGAATATCAACTGTATACCCTTCTCCTTCGCCTGCTCCTGATAGTCGTTCTGGATGTCATGCAGCATCTCATCTAAATGGACATCATCACGCCTGATCTGAAGTGACCCGGATTCGATCTCGGCGACCGAAAGCATATCACCCACCATCCGCTCGAGGCGGCGGCTTTCCTGGTTGATCACGTTCAACGCCTTGAACCGGATAGTCGGATCACCTTCGCCGTCTTCCAGTGCGGTTTCGACGTACAGGCGGATATTCGTCAGCGGCGTACGCAGTTCATGGGTCGCCTGGGCGACGAACTCGTGACGCGACCGCTCCGCCACTCGCTGCTGAGTAATGTCTTCGACCACCACCATCGTCACCGCCGCGTTCTCATGCCTGATCGGATACACACTGAACCGGAACACCCCTGCGCCCGATTCATGATTGAAGTCGATTTCATGGGTCGAACGACGCTTCGCCGCGCCTTCACACGCGGTGTGGATCGATTCCAGAACACTTGTCTGCTCGATGAATTTCTCGATCGGCTGGCCGATCATTTTGTCACACTGGGCTTTAAGATACACGGCGGCGGCGTTGTTGGCGTATTTCACTCGCTGGCGGTCATCGACAAGGATCAGACCCTGCGACAGGGCGTCACAACTCTTCATGATTTCACTGCCGCCAGATGCGGCACTGTTCAGCGACTGCTGAGCCTTTTCCACCTCGACCTGCTTGCGGAAACGCTCGTGCTCGGCCAAAACCGTGTTCCACGCACGCGCCTCGTCACCGAGATTCGGAGCTACCGCCAATGCCCCCTCCGCTCGCTCTCCACGCGCCATGGCGATCAGTGATTCGCGTATGACACTCACCGCCTGCATGCGATAACGGAAATACCGGTATACCAGCAGCAGCGCCAGCAGCGCCGCCACACCGACACCACCGACGCCCGCCTGCGTCTCCCACATCAGAAGCGGATCATCAGGTGAGGTGAGCGCCTGAATCTTCAGTATCGCCTGGCCGTGGCCGGCGATATGGATCGGATGCTCCACAACGATCAAACCGCCACTGACGGAAACCGTCGGCTCGTCATCGATGTCACCCGACCAGTCAAGATCAATCAGGTCGTAATTGATCCGGTCGGCTTCCGCATCGGCGATCACCTCGCCGTCGGGTAGAACAATGCAGCAGCGGGAAAACCGGTAACGGTCGGCCGAGTCCATGATCAAACGCCGCGTCGGTGTCAGATCGCCCATCGTAAGCATGCGCTCGCTCGTTCGAGCGATCAGTTCGGCGACCGCGGTCACCTGGTCCACACGCGACCGCTCCATCGACTTGCGCTGCAGATGGAAAATCAGGAAGCCCGCCGCACCCATCGCTAATACGAGAATCGCCACAAGTGACATGCCGATCACCGCAACGATCGACTCGCCACGCTTGAGGAATAGATGCCGCTTGGGCGCTCGATTTACACTGACATTCTCAACAGACACATCCGCTCCTGCCTGAATCCACTGTATATATAGTTGTAATGGGATTATCGACCCGATCACGCTTCCCCTTCAGACCCCCCGGAAGGTTATCAGAAAATGACGGGACAAGGTAAGATTTCACAACATCAACGCCCAAAAAAACGTCCGGATAATAACACCAAAAATATATCGCCGACATGAGAATATCGGACCCCACACAGGGAGCCGCACCCGGCACAGAACGGCTGAATATGGAAAATGAGAGAATATGGCGAAAATCGATAAATCAATAATACCGTTTGAACACCCCTTTTAGTCCGCCGGCCACGAATTGCCCCACCCC
>CAYRND010000232.1:0-3767 GCA_964425365.1 uncultured Phycisphaeraceae bacterium | reverse complement strand
AATAGCATACCTAACAAATGCCGGTGGCGCTACAAGGTTGATTAATATGCTCTAGACGAAGATGCAATGTATCCGGCCAGCCCTCGACATCACTAGCAACCTGAATATCCGCTTCACCACTGTTGCTCTGCAGATAAATCAACGCCGTGCTGTTGTTGTACTGCGAAAGCTGAAGCACACCGCCGCCGTAAACGAGACGGTCATTGCCTATCATCGCACGCCCGGGCGAAATCATCACCGTCGTGGTATCCGTATCATCAGCAACAACCTGAAACGCGGGGACAGAACATTCCGCAAGACGATGCAGCGTATTCACTAACCATACGTAATACGGCTGCATGCCCGGCGGTGGATAGATCATCCCCGTGCCCGTATGCGCCGTGCCGATCAGATCATCGATCTCAGATTGACTCAATATCTTCATCGCCATAAGACAACCTCCATTTAAACAGTCAAAACACAATACCGGCTATACCTGAACCTACTCCGGACCGCACGCTCGAACTACCATACACACCGCAATGTCCGACCCCTCCTCCGTTACCTCGCCCGTTACCGTTCGAACAAGATCTACCATTACCATGTCGCCCCTCATGATATGCTGCTCGCCGGTCGTTCTGACGACCGCAGGTCGGCCATGACCGCGAGCCGTACTCGAAAAGCCCGGACCGTCTGATGCCAGTAACGCCGGATGCTGATCCGTTACCGACTGGCCATTCACATGGACGATTGCCTCGATCTCATCGTTCGGAACGCTTGTCTGCAGGTTCCGGCCGCACGAAATGAAAACGTCACTCACCTCGCCGCTGATCGGAACGCAACCCGCAAGAACGCCGATATGCGAACTGATCAGCGAAGATGCATGACAGTACGACAGCGAAACGATACCTGGAAAATGATACGTCTCCCCGCCACGACGCTGAGTCAGGAAACCCGTCTCACGATCCATCGAAAGACGACATGGCTCGCCGGATACACGTGGCAGTGAAAAATCCAGACCGATGCCGGCAACAGGATCTGCACTGTCATTAATCAGCGTAAACGACGCTTCGCCCGCGATATCCTGGTAGACCTGGAGATGACGGTGTAACGAATCCACCGTCGATTCCGCTCCGCCCGTCAGTACGTTCAACGATGCGGCACTCACGTAGTCGCTTACACCGGCCAGAACACGGTCGATCACAGATGACGCGGTCGATACGCCCAAAGCGCCGAGCGACGGCGACGATAAGAACGTCTCGCCGCGAAGATCCGTAATTCCCGTAATAGCACGATCGTCCGATTCAACTACCGCTAACGGAATCGAACCGGTGCGGTCAATCGGAACGCCGGCGGTACACAGTTGGATCTCGCACGATGCATCGATCGTTACAGTCACTGAACTCTCCGGCTCGATCACGATACCAGACCCGCCGGGATAGTCCGCTACCACCCCGCCGATCAGACAGCGGCCGGGACGGATGCCGATCGATATCGCGCCGTCACGATAGACACGAAGATCATTCGCGCGACGCGATACACGCAGCAACTGATATAACATCTTCCGGAACTCGAGATAATAAGGACTCAGACCCGTCGCGATGTACGGCACGCCGGTATCATCATCACATGTCAGACCTAGTAACGTAGTGTCAGAGGGTAAATATTCCATAGTCATTGCAGTTCAAAGCCCAAGGTTACTGGTTTTGGAAAACGATCAACAAATCTCGTATCAACACGCTGAATCGTCATCACGCTGCGCACTGCTCCCGCATGTCAACGCCATCGCAGTACGCCGTCATCACCCAACTCGATATCGACCGCGGCACGAGGTATTTCCGCTGTCACACAACCCACGGTCAACGGCGGTGAACGTAATACACCCGACGGCGAAATCGCCTGCAATGTCAGTAGGTGCTCGCCCGGAGCCGATACCGGCGATCGCCACGTCCAGAACGACGATATGTCATGCAACGAGCCCCCACCGAGTGAGCCGAGACCCAGGCCCGGCCCGGACGCGCCGTCAAAACCGAATCCACCCTCGCCGAATAAATTACCGAAACCCGTGCGACACACGGACACGTCCCATAACGCCGACTCCGCTCTCAACTCGCCGTCCAGATATACCCGGATTCGCGTGTCAGGCTCAAATGTATTTACACGCGATAGACTTGCCGACAGGCAGGTATCATCCGGCTGCTCCCCGCGACGCCATAGCTTGTCCCGATGCGACCGGTGTATGTCACCCCGGCGGGTGACCGGCACCGAAAGCAACTCGATTACATGCGCCCTGCTGCGGTCCAGACTCAACCACATCGAACTCTGACTCGGCTCATTCGTCACGTCCGAAAGTAAACCATCTATATAGACCTGTACCAGACGATCACACGATTCAACCGTTCGCCAACACAAATGCACCAGGCGACGGTGCTCAACCCCCATCGAGATCACCGGACGAACCACTACCGACTCGAAACAATCACCCGTGATTTCATTCGACGGCTCTGTCATGGCAGCACCTGAAGATAGGTGATCCGATATTCAAGCTTCCAGCGAGGACCCTGACGCTCCGGCAACTTCCCCTCAAAACGGATCATCGTCGTCTCAGGCCACCTGCGCCCGTGGTCGTCGGTCAATTCGTGAAGCTCACCGTCGATCATATCCTCGACCGCAGACTCCTTCGCCAGAAGAGCATCGAGCGTGTCGGCGAAAAATACACCACACTGCTCGATCTCACGGGCATGCACTCCCTGGGATGTTAATGTCACACCACGAATGCCGGGGACCTCCTGGAACGCATAACGTAACTTCAACGCGCCCGGCGTAACCACCGCACGACCCGGCGTAAACTTGTAATTATTAAAACCAGGCATAGTATTCCTGTCATATGTCAGAAGAAACCTTCCAAAATCATCGATTTGACGTATCTGGTCAACGACGTTTCATACCCTCGATAAACGCGTGAAACTTATCGTGCGACGCTCGTCGCCGTAACCGTCGCCGTCCGTGTCGATCAGTACCGCGGCACGATTGCACGCCGACTTGAAGCGACGTGTGTATTCACCCGCCTTGTGCATCAACATCTGATTGTCGCCGCTTAACGATAACGAACTGTTGTAGATTCGCTGTAACGATCCCAGTACCTCCAGACGAACCATCACAGACAGCGAAACAATACTGTCCTCGTCCAGCCCGCAGGATGGATCATCCACGTCGATATCGAGCATCTGCAGCAGGTAACCGTGCACAATCGCCGTCTGATGCGAAAATGTCCTGATGATCACCTCCAGTTGATCGCCCGGCTCGGGGACGATCGCATAATCCAGCGGCCTGACACGAACACGGGAAATCGTCAGCGTATGATCGTCCGGACGACCAAGTACCTCGTGAGGGATGCCGCCCGCTAACACCACGTCTCCCGCCTCCACGCACGCCGCATTGAAATTCGCAGTCGCACTGCTCAACGACGTTCCCGTTACATGGCCGTCATGGACGTGTATCCGCTGCTGGCTCGACCAGGGAAGGTCATTGAATAACGTCGGTTCATATCTGAGTAGATCAGTATCGGTTGCAAAGTTCATGATCCTGTATTTCTCCATCTGGCTTGTTAAGCTGGTGACGGCATTGACCTGTTAATCGTGCCATGGAACGGACGGTATAGACGCACGAAACATACACGACGATGAGCATGAATCTGCGACTCACTCCCGGCCGTGTCCATGGCACCCGCTCAAATCGTAAGCGTCCGGCCAACCCATCTTCCCACAAGCCCGGCAGGCGCAATAATG
>CAYRND010000231.1:0-3786 GCA_964425365.1 uncultured Phycisphaeraceae bacterium | reverse complement strand
TTTGAGGCCCTTTCTATGCGCTGAAATGAAAAGATGATGAAATATCCGGGCTAAGTTCAACGTTCAATGTCCAGAGTTGTATACGTCAGCTATCAGTTAATAATGCCGGGTTCCAGATCAAGTCATAATGGCGTCGATCTGTTTCAGTTCGTCGTTTGTGAAAGTCGGGTTCTTCATGGCGGCGACGTTTTCTCTGATCTGGTCGGGTCGGCTGGCACCGATCAGGGCACTCGTGATGCGAGGGTCTCGCAGGGTCCATGCGAGAGCCATCTGGGCGAGCGTCTGGCCGCGTGAGGCCGCAAGTTCGTTCAGCTTCCGGGCTTTATCAACGATTTCCACTTTCACGTTATCCGGTTTGAGAAATCCGTGTCCGCTGCCGGCGCGTGAATCGCCGGGTATGCCGCTGAGGTATTTATCCGTGAGCAGACCCTGTGAGAGCGGGCAGAAGGCGATGATTCCCATGCCTGCGCTATCGCAGACTTTCGTCAGACCTCTTTCAATCCATCGATCGAGCATATTGTAATGGGGCTGGTGGATGACCGGCATGGTCAGGTTATGCTGTTTACAGATGCGTATCACTTCACTGGTCTGTTTATCGTCGTAGCTGCTGATACCGACGTAGAGTGCCTTGCCCGCCCGGACTACATGGTCCAGGGCGGCCAGCGTTTCCTCGAACGGCGTGTTCAGGTCGGGACGATGCGAGTAGTAGAGGTCGACATAATCGAGATCAAGACGCTGGAGGGACTGGTCTAGGCTGGCGATCAGGTATTTACGCGAACCCCATTCGCCGTAAGGTCCGGGCCACATGTAGTACCCTGCCTTCGTCGAGATAATCAGTTCATCGCGTGGCATATCATTGAGGATCCGTCCGACGCGATGTTCAGCGGCGCCGCCGGGCGGGCCGTAGTTGTTGGCCAGATCGAAGTGGGTAATGCCCAGGTCGAAAGCGGTGAAGAGCATTTCTCTCGCGCTTTCGTGCAGGCTTTTTTCAGTGTCATGGCGAGCCGCGTCAGTACCCGGTCGGCCGAAGTTATGCCAACAGCCCAGACTGATCGCCGGCAGTTTGAGACCGGTTCGTCCGCATCGTCTGAACCAGTCTTCGCCGTTTATTTCGTAACGTTTCGGATCAGGTTCGTATTGTTTTGTCATGGCATTGCTTTACTTGGCGTATTCAACAGTTCTCATTTCCCGCAGTACGGTCACGCGTATTTCACCTGGGAAGGTCATTTCGTCACTGACTTTCTTGGCGATATCACGGGCGATGTAGTGGCAGGTCGCATCGTCCACGGTTTCGGGATCGACGATAACGCGTACTTCGCGACCCGCTTGTATCGCGTAGGCGTGCTGGACGCCTTTGATATCGGTCGCGATGCTTTCCAGTTGTTCCAGACGACGGACGTATTTTTCGAGCGTTTCTCGCCGGGCGCCCGGCCGAGCGCCGCTGATGGCGTCGGCGGCCATGACAATCGGAGTATAAGGTGAGATCGCAGGGATGTCATTGTGATGCCCGCCGATGGCATTACAGACGATCTCTTTTTCACCGTGCTTTTTCGCGAATTCCATCCCGATTGCAGGATGGCCGCCTTCCATTTCATGGTCCATGGACTTGCCGATATCGTGCAGGAACCCGCAGCGCCGCGCAAGTTCGCCGTCCAGACCCAGTTCTCCCGCCATGACCTGGCACAGGTAGGCCACCTCGACCGAGTGCTGGAGTATGTTCTGGCCGTAGGACATACGGTAGAAGAGCCGGCCCATCATTTCACTCATTCTGGGGTGAAGTCCCTGGATATTAGCTTCGATGCATGCGTCTTTGCCGTACTTGATGATGCGCTGCTGGACTTCGGCGCTTATCTGTTCGGTGATTTCCTCGATCCGTGCAGGGTGGATACGACCGTCATCGAGTAGCTTGTGAAGGGCCTCCGCGGCGATTGCACGTCGGACCGGGTCGAAGCACGAGACCACGACCACCCCGGGAGTATCATCTACGATGACATCGACGCCGGTGGCTTTTTCAAAGGCGCGGATGTTCCGTCCTTCCCGGCCGATGACGCGGCCTTTCATATCATCCGACATGATGGGAATCGCGGAGACGGTCGAGTCGGTCGTATGCTCAGAAGCGTATCGTTGGATGGCCTGGAGTGTGATTTTGAGTGAATGCTCCTTACACTCCTCCTCCGCCTGCTGCATATGACGCTGGATGATCATGCCGGCTTCGTGCTGGCATTCGCGCTCGACCACTTTGAGCGTTTCACGTCGGGCGTCTTCCTCGGACATTTGCGAGATGCGCAGCAGAGCCTGCTTCTGTTCTTCTGATGATTTATCCAGGATATCACGGTGTTTGGCGATGAGTTGGTCGAGTTCCTCGTCACGGGCGGTGACCTTCTGTTCCCTCATCTTGACCTTTTTGTCCATTTCGTCGAGGAATTTCTCCTTGGTGGTGAGGGTGTCGAGCTTCCGATCAAGATTATCCTCTCGCTTGGTGAGCCGGCGTTCCATTTCCTTGATTTCGTTCCTGGCCTTGTTGATATCAGCTTCATACACTTCACGTCGCTTGGCCAGTTCGGTTCGTGCATCGAGTTCGATATGCTTTTTGAGTGTTTCGCCGTCGCTGTGAGCTTTCTCGAGGATATCCTGGGCTTCCCGCTTAGCCTGTTGCAACAAACGGGTCCCGAACAACCTGCTGAGTATCAGAGCGCCTGCGACTCCGGCAGCCAGGCCGATGATCAGACCCAGCGTTAACCACAGACCGCCGCCGACTGCCAGTAGTGGGAGTGGAATTGAGTTGAAGAACAGTTCATTCATGCATCGTACCCCTTTCTACGGCCAGGTGGTTTCCACCGTGACCGCTGTATGGTAAGGGCACGACTGGACGGGTATGACTTGTCCTCTGTTCCGGCTCGATGCACTGTCATTCGAGCTCGGCTATGTCGGCCGATCATGGAACGACTGACAGCAGAACCCTTGACTGCAGGTACCGGCGAGGCATTTGAGTGTGGTAAGTAATGTCTTATCAATCGCTTCAGTCAAGCGAGCGGGTGGTCCACACAAGTACCGTTCAGCCTCGTCTTCCCGGGGCGTCAGTAAATAAGTTTTCGAAAAACAATCATTTACCGTGTCAAGGTTTACCATAGTCAATCTATCCCGTCTGATAAATCAGACGGCTGCGGGGGTTTACCTATCGCCCCGCAGCTGATCGGCACTGCTCAAAGGCCCGTACAAGCCCGGGTCGTGCCGGTTATTCCAATGTCATCCTGTGACAAGATCCAGCGGACACGTGCAGTGGAATGATATATAAGGTAGGGTTGATATATAGACCATAAAGTCCAATGTATTTTACGCCGTGTCATATATTGTCAAAATCATTTACCAGAATTTAACCGGTTTAACCCTCAATCGTCAAGGGCGTGTCTACATCGGAAATAAGAATATTGAATTTGTTTACTGGACGTCAGGGGGAGCAGCACAGAGCAATGAACCAATCGGGGTTAGCCCAAGATTCAAAATTCAAGGTTGGGGATCAGGATCGAATTCCCCATCATGGTCGGATTCTCCATCGCGATCGGGGTCGGGTCGCAAATTGCATATTAGGCCTGGTTCAAGACGCCTTCTCGGCGAAAGCCCGTCAAAGCCGGTTCGTCGATAGTTGATCAATAGACAATCAACAATCCAACCCTTCATGCCCTTCAATCACTTCATGGTAAAAAAATTTATCACCCACTAACCCTATAAACATCAATAATATACAACAACTATCAACAAAATATTCGCGCCAACCCCCAATCACCC
>CAYRND010000230.1:0-3813 GCA_964425365.1 uncultured Phycisphaeraceae bacterium | reverse complement strand
TGTTATCGGCTTGCCCCGGTGGTAAACTTGAGCTTTTATAGCGCTGTAGTGTTAGCAAGATCAGGTCGGCGACGAATCCGATATTCCGACGGCTTATCGCCCGTCACCTGATGAAAAACCCTGGCAAAATTCTGAGGGTATATGCCGCAATGTGAAGCGATCTGGTTCATCGTCAGATTCGTTCGGATCATCAGATATTTGGCACGCTCAATCTGAACGCGACGAATCTCGTCGTGCGGTGTACGGCCGATATGGCTCCGAAAATACCGCTCAAGGCGACGACGGTCCAGTGGTACCTCATTCAGTATGTCATTTACGGAAATCGGATCGCAGGCGTGATGCTGAATAAAATTAATCGCCGCGGCGATGTCAGGGTCGTCCACGGCCGTCATGTCGGATGATCGCCGTGTCTGAATGCCGCTCGGCGGTACTAAAACTTCACGGCCCTCCGGCGGCTTGCGACCAGACATAAGCTTGGATAGCCATTCGGCGGCAATGTAACCGATCGTCTGCCAGGGTATGATCACACTCGATAACTGCGGACGCGAGGTCTCACACCATAACTCATCATTGTCTATACCGAGCACCGCTACTTCCTCCGGTATGCGAAACCGTTCACGACAGCTTTCCATAAACCATCGGGCGGTAATGTCATTACCGCAGAGAACCGCGACCGGCTTCTTTCGAGCATCCAACCACTTGATCAATGACTGATTGACCGGCGACCACGTGTGATTGAGAATCCGTTGATTCTCCCGATCCGATATCCGCTTGACGCGGCAAAGATAACCCGCCTTCTTCAATGTCTCAACAAACCCCCTTTCACGAATGACCGATTCCGGATGAGATTGCATACCCAGATATGCAAAATGACGGTAATGACGATCAAGATAATATTCGGCCGCCATCCGACCTGTTGCTTTATTGTCATTGCGGATATTAACAGTTGCATGAAACCGATAGTCGAAAAGACTCACAACAGGAACCTTATACCGCGAAAAACTTGTAGTTACTTCAGGTAGCCAGTCAAGTATTCCGATAATGCCACTCGGTTGCCAATGATAAGATTCACCAACAGGTAAACCACCGTTGATTAGCTCCCAGCCCGGCTGAGTGTCCGCAAACGCCTGAACACCTCGCATCAGCAAACGACGATAGTCGGCAGTCCATCCGATGTATACAAGAACACGCGTCAGCTTGTCCGCTTTTCGAACCGCCATGAAAATTCCTTATTGCCGATGTGACGCAATAAGCTGATGTTGTACCGTGAAATACGTGTTGTTTCAAGGTTCAGGCCGGGTAATTCCTAATTCAGAAATGAATTCTCAACGATTTCAGACATCAATCCGAAAACCTGAAATTCCCGGATTGCCTCGGATTCACTTGCATGGTGCCTTCGATCGACGCGGATGATATTGCGTAGAGTATTGAAATCCGAATGAGTCTGCTTCCAACACCAAGTGGCTGCGATGTGCCCTTCAATATCCAAACTATTGCTCATTAAAAAACCGGGCCTTCATCCCGTAGCGATGAAGACCCTGGCATCTCACCATTAAATTGTTCAAATCAACGGGGTAAACAAGCTTTTATCCACCCCCTCGGACATTTGTTGAACCACTTGTGCATATCCCCTTATGCAAATCACAGAGGATCATGTTGTTCGTTCTCACGCGTCAGTTAATGAAGGCGCCGACACGATAAGTGTATTCAACCATGCCGTGAACCGCGGTGTCATTGTAACTGGTCACGTTCTGACCCACCGTGTCTATCTGCTGCCACTGGTCGGCACCGGCGTAAGGCTTACGCTGGATCGCAAAGCCGTCTTCCTCACTTTCACCGGAAGAATTGTCCGTCCAGGTTAACAAGACTTCACTGCCCGAAAGTGCCGTGGCGGCCAGGTCCGTGGGCTCGGGAATCACCACGTCCACAACGTTGAAAATGGCCCTCTTATATCGAGTCAACGGTGGATTGCCGTTGTCCTTCACGCTGAGAATGATGTGTATCTCCGTACCCGGCGTGGCATCCGAGGGAACGGTGAAACTCGCAGTTTGATTGCCGGCATTGTTGATGCTGATGTCACCGTTGTAACTGCCCGGCTCACGGTAATAGATCCAGTTGTAACTCAGATTGTTGCCGTCAGGATCCGTTGAACCCGCCGCACTGAGTGTAACAACGTCGTCAGCGGCTACGTCCTGAATCAGGTCGCCGACAAACGCAGGCACCGGCTGATGGTTCGCACCACCGTAGTTCGATGTGATGGTCCAGTCCATGCGGGCCGCAAAATCCCATTCAAACGCATCGCGCCAACGGAATATCGTGCAGTACACGTTGTTGTTGTACCACTTATTGCCGCCGGCATAGTACCACGTGTCCGCCGCATCATGAAAAAGCCAGTAATCCTTCTGCTTGTTCAACTCCGTCATGACGTCAGGATGACCCGTTGGAACATTCAACTCCTTCTGCTTACCGAATCGACCACCCCAGCCACCGTAGTGAGGATATTCCGGCATGCTCATGCCATTGGGAATCAACCACAGAAACGACGGCGTGTCGCCTTCCCATAAATACACCGCGTTCGGATACTTCGACCCCAGAGGCCCGTGACTTTGTATGTGATCGTAATGCCACTGATGCGTGCAGAAACTCTCATCGCCGCCCCATGACTCCGGCCAGGCGTTGAAGGCCGGCGTCGTACGGGAAATACCCTTCCACTGCGGCTCGCTGCTGATGAGCTTCGCGTTCGGGAAATGGTGGGAAACGTATGCCTGACCATCATCCTGTATGCCGATCTCATAACCCCGTATCTTACTGACAAATGCCTCGGCTTCGGCCTGCGTACGAGTCTGCTTTACCTTGTACACCGCTCCACCAAGGTTGTTCGATCCACCCCAACTGAGAATATACACGGGACGGGGATCAGGATCATCCACAATCGAAATGATGTGGTTGAGCCCCTCATTGTCCAGTTGGCCCGGTACCGCAGTCATCGAGAAACCGTTAACGCCCGTCTTCGTAATGCTGTGAAGATAATCCGCCGTGGGATAATCCGGCGAATGAACCAGCAGGTTGTCTCGCACTTGAGCATAGCCGTCAATGACACTGTGAATCGCAGGAGTGTCCGGATTGTTCCGCTTCCAAGCGGAAGTGCTCGCAATCAGACCTTCAACATCAAAATCATTCGAATACAGCAGAAATCGAACCAGCGATTGCTGATCGTCAGGCTCGTTCGAAATGTCCGTGCATACGCATACCCGCAGTTTCTCCTGCGCCTTAGCAGTGACAAACAGTAGATTTGTCAAAATGAATACCGATAAAAAAGCCTCAAAGATACGAATGTGTGCGGTTGATCGTTCCATAAACGTTTTCCCTTCCTTCTTCCAGTGACCTGGTAACAGAAATATGTTGATTTCATCGACGTGATTCTTACTTGATATTCATAGTATAAGAAAGGCACCCGCTGCATGTATACCTCAAAATGCGGCTTAATATACGCAATTTGCGGATGACATAAATGGTTCGGCCTATCCAGATGTGCGGATGAAAAAATCCAGTAACTTGCCAAAAATATCAATGAGGCTCCATCCCGAGCTGACGCTGGGTATATGAGTCATCAATAATGCACCAGATGTCGATAATTTGTACTCACATAACACCATTCTCTTACTTAGCTATCCACCCTTGCTCCTCTCTCATTGAAAAAACCGGGCCTTCATCCCGTAGCGATGAAGACCCGGCCATCTCACGGTTTCTATGGTTGATCAGTTACACACTGATCAGGATTGTCCTAAACATGCACAACACAATGCATGCCTT
>CAYRND010000229.1:0-3891 GCA_964425365.1 uncultured Phycisphaeraceae bacterium | reverse complement strand
ATCAGGTCACGACTGAAGCGCACCAGGGGACCTTGATAGCGCTGTAGTGCTAATCAGTATACTGTCAGATGCTTCCGATTGATTCGGCCACTGATCCACAACCGTTATCCTGTAGTAATATAATGTATCAGGCTCCACATTACTGTCAACCAAACGGTTTTCAGTAAATGAAATGCCGATCTGCTCATAATCACTATCGCTGCTGATAGATCGTTCAATAATCACGTAATCAACCGGTATATCAACCGGTTCATAATGCCAGGACAATTGTATGGAAGAATCCTTATATTTTGCCCCCGGTCTCGATGGCTTCGCTGGCGGATTCGGTGTTTTCGTGGTAAACCGCCATGTGTCACCTTCAACAATAGAACCGTCCGGCATGACTACATCAACACGCCAGAAATACGTCGTTAACGGTGAAAGAAAACCCGTTTCGTATGTCATCCGGGTCTGCGAAGCAAGCAGCTCATCGGGGGTGATCACCGGATCATCCGAAAAGTAAATGTTATAACTGAATGACCTGGACTTCGATAACCATTTGAGACTGCCGTCTGGTACTGCCTCAGTGGCCTGGTCACATGGCTCCGGGAATATTGCCTTGTTAATACTGCTGTCCAGCACGCAAACAGCGTCAAGATTAATCGGATAGAAGTCCGATGTGATAACCTCGATGTGATGTCGACCTGGACCGAGGTCGCTTTTATCGTATACAACTGTCCTGGACTGCTCAATGCTATCTTCGTAGTCAATCACACCTTCATATCTGCCGTCGATATAGATATCGGCCTTCCCGGCACCTGGCGAGCGGCTGGCGATGATCAGAAACGCATCATTCTCAATATCAAAGCCGAATGATCCGTAACAGAATCTATCATACGAGTACAGATTATGATAGCTGCCTTTATAAGCGTTACGCTCGGTCGTATTCGTTATCCGCCATTCATCACCTGAATATCGTATCATAAGATTGCGGTCATCCCACAACATCGGTTCTGGTAAAAACAGGCTGTCTCGAAGGATAGAAAATGAATCGATCTTTATGATTCTATTCACTTCAATCTCAACGTTATGAATACCGTCATGATTCCACATTCTACTGAAACATTCTGAATCCTGCTCTTCAGGGAAATCCTGTAATGGCTGGTTATCGAATCTGATAGATCCTTCTATATTGGAATCAAGGGGGAGCTCAAAGCTGAAATCAATAAAATTGCCATAGAACTCGAAACAGGTCTTTTTGTATGGAATAGAAAAATTATTATGTCGTAAAGAGACGTTCCATCCCAGGCAGTCGAAGGTATCTTCATATTCACCTATAGGAAAATAACCCGAATCTTCCTGCCATTTACGATACGTCTCTGCAAGTTCCGATGCTCGCATCCAGTGGAATCGCCTGAATTGCAGACGGATACTGTTCAAACTGTTGTTCTCCAGCATCACCCGATGTGATGTAACGGCCGGTTCGCCCGGAATATCAGGTGGCTCGAGCTTGAAGGATCCATTGAAATAGCGGCCGTTTACCATCAGCATTGTCATTGCGAAACGATCATCATCTGGCGTATCGCAGTCGATGCATGGTACGATCGTATAGCTGACCTGAAGATCAGAGTAATTTTCTCCACCTTCTATATTATTCCATTGAATGTACCCACCTCGCGTGTTGAATGATATTCCGCTTGCATCGGTCATGGCGTTGCCGCCTGTTATCGCATCAGCAGCATGATAGGTTCTGCCGTTAACCGAAATGCTGTGGATGATGACAGGTGATTCCAGCTCGCGAACGGCCTCGGTTACTTCGGCGATTGGATCGCCGCTCCAACGACCGTCACCGGCGATGATCAGTGCAAAAGATGGTAGTCCAGCATGATCATAAATGAGTGGATAGACGCATTCGAGCGTCGTGTCATCGATCCGATCCTTTACATAAGAGCCGGACTTCCCATATGGATGCAGCAGGACATTATCAGATGACGCCGCTTTCATAACGTTATCTCGAATATACCGATTATTGGCATAGCCGTGTATAAACGAATAATCATGATAGTTGTTGAATATGTGGGCAAGATGATAGTCGTAATACTTGTGCGTATCGTGCAGATTGATCGTTTGGAACAGGCCGTTCGCTTGATCGAGGTAGTGGTGGTAGCGGTTCATATCATAGTAAGGCACATTCAGATACCATGTGTTGGCCACCAGTTCGTGATTCAGACCGCGTGACATACGGCTCATCCAGCCGACGTAGTGCGGGAACAGGTCAAGCCATTGAGCGTTGAATGACCAACTGATCGGAATAACACGCGAGCCGGAAGGTGAGACTTCAGCAAACTGCCTGATCCAGTGATAGAAAAAGATGCCTGAATAATCCAGATGGTCGCCGTCTGTCACGTAAAAGCCGACGTAAGCGTCGTTCGGATCGATATGATCCGGTATCTGAAGCGGGCAGGGTGGAATGATATCGACTTCATCGCAGGGAAGCGAGCAGGTGACGGACAGGTTGGGAACCGAGCATAGATCAAATACATACTCGTCCGGGAAACGCGAGTCGTCCTGCTTCATTCCGATAGCCGGCGTTCCATATGGATAATCCTTGTCCTCAATAAACGTATTGAATTTGTCATAGCTGATGACAAACACATTATTAGCCACAAAATAATCGAAACACGTAGGGAACTGGATATCGCCGCCGTGGATTGAACGATCCCAATGAAGCTCAAAGCTGTATATGCCGATCATGTCGCGACATGTCTGATATGTGAAATAACGTTCATTCAACCAGTTGTATACCCTGGTGGCAGGCGACAGGTTGTCATTCGACTCGCCGACGGCCGGGTTTTCGGTATCGCTCAAGTCCGCAATCACATGATCCCACCACGGTTCGCTGTCAAAACCGCACGCTTCAAGTACCGCCGCCAGCGACGGCGTTATCGGTATCGCGTTTTCCGCAGCACAGACGGTCACGGCGGCTGTGAAGAAAATGTCGTCCCAGTCGTACAGATAATCGTCGTCAGGATCCTCAGGATCCGGGTAGGTGTTCATATCAGGGATCAAAACCACGCCCCCCAGTTCATGGCCCACGTAATCCCTGTAATGGCGAAGCAGGTGAAACAGGACAGGATACGGCTCATCCGTCATCAGGGATTGGCAGTCATAACCTTCTTCGATATATGGGCAGTTACGATTGTCAGAAGAATAATAGACCCCGGGATTCTCGAGCGGGAAAGTAAAAGGCACTGGGATCAGGCCGTCATAAAGAGCGCGATAATCGGCCGGGTAATACAGATTGTGACCTTGACGCCAACCCTTCTCGATAGGGGTGTGGATAAAATAGATCTTGTCGGTCCTCTCACGGTTGATCAGGCCCTGAAGGACAAAGTTGACAAACAGAGCTTCCTTCGTGTCCCATTGAAGGTCCGAACCATACAAACGCAACTGGGGATCATCGCTCAACTCGTAGTTAAGAATATCCTCTGGAATATCATGCCTCAGATCGAAAACGTACAGACTCTGCGCCTGCGGCGTTTGTGGCAGAAGCTTCTGGTAAACCGGCTGGGCGTACCCGGCCGATATCACTAGGTATAGAATCACAACACAGACTATAGGTACAAGTCTTTTATCAATAGTAACCATCAGCCACTTCTCCCCAAAATACAATTACAGAAACAAGCTGTAAAACGTCATTGCCCAATATCATGAAAATCATTTCATGATTAAAACAATCAGGGAATAATTATATCATAATAGTCAATGTAAGTGCAATTTAAACTGCAATTAACAGTTAATTTGAATTGTGAAAGGTGTTTACATAAGCCCCCGTCAGAACCGATCAAACTTCCAGTCGACTTCATCAACCCGTGATAACAGAAAGAACAGCCAAACCCCCCCCCCCACCCC
>CAYRND010000228.1:0-3965 GCA_964425365.1 uncultured Phycisphaeraceae bacterium | reverse complement strand
GATTCATCATCACTGCTCTACACTGTCAAGGGTGTGGGTTGGCCGGACGCTTACCGCCGACCTTTCTCTGGATGATGAATTCTTCTTCGTTGGGATCGCTGTTGGGGTCGGTCCAGGTCAACTGGGCGTTGTAGTGTCCGTTGCCCTCGGGCAGGATCTCGATTTGAACAAGTTCCGGGCTGGTCAAAGGCGGGATGGCGGGTCCTTCCAATATCAATACCCAATCGGTGGCACCGCTGCTGTTATTGCCGGGTGTGGCGAAGTTCTGTGAGCCATTGGCCGGATAGGTACCGATCAGTTGGGTACTGCCATTGGTCGGATCAAACCATTTCGCTTCGACCTGGCTTGTGTTGCTGAACCACTCCAGGTTGGCTGCAAGGGTTCTGTCGCCGGTGGAGGGGATATATGAAATCGAAAAGTTTCGATGTATTGATCGGCCTGTGGTAACATAATCGAATCCACCCGGATTATTGCTGTCGTTGAAGCTGCCGTAGTCGGAGGTGATGACCTGGTGATCATGATCAGGTTCAAGTGTCCACCATTGGCGGTTGTTCGCGGTTATGGCTGTTCGTAGATGGCTCATATCGAAAGTGCCTGGCAGGTCGAAGTAATCACGGGCATCGCTGTAGCAGAACCACACGGCTTCATTTGAGCCGTAGGTATGTCCCATTCCACCGTACGTGACTACCCAATAGGCATTTCTGCGAATATTTTCACGAGGGTAATAGGTGTCATATTGTGATTCATAAAGGTAATACGGCATGGCCGGTGAATGTTGCCATGCATCCCATGCCAGTTTATAAGAGTTGTAACTTCGTTGGCCGGTCACTTGTCCTGCTTCGTAGGTGTAAACATTATTGACGTTCACTTCGGGGAAGTGGTCAGTTGCCAGGGCAGGTGCATCGTTGTGTGAGGTAAACAGGGCGTTGGGGATGGTTTCTTTGATTCCCTCCATGATCTGTACATATTTACCATGGACACCGCCGCCGTCACTGTCGCCGTTCATGACCCACATGATGTTTTTGTTGTTTTGGAATTTCTGTCCAAGGTATCGGCCATAAGCTCTTACAGCACTGTCGGATGTGCCTGCAAGTTTATCGACCCATCCCTCGCCGCAGCAGCCATGGTAAGCAACAGTGGCAATCATCAGCATATCGCGTTGTTGGCCCTGTTCAATAAACCACTGGGCATGGTTGAAATAAGGATCCAGTGGATTGGCGAAATCGGGATTGCATCGATTGTTGAAGGGTGGATCGCCATTGGCATTTTCATATCGTTCACTGCAGTTGAAATATCTTTCAGTGAGCATGTCAACCAGAATCGCGTTGAATCCCTTATCTCTTCGGTTGTTAAGGTAATCAATAGAAAGGACGCTGTCGGCCGAGCTGATATATTCCCATCCGGTGTCCGCATTGATGAAAAACGGTACGCCCGACTGATCTTCCAGGTAGCGGCCGTTGCCGCTGATCCGCAGTGGCCATGTCGGTGCGGCCAGCGCGGTGTGGTAAATCATCAGTGCAATAATGGCAATAGACATGAATGCATACTTGTTTCTCTCCATCTTTAACCTCCATTCAAACGCTGGTTGCAGATATTTGACTTCAATCGATATGACTAAAAATCAGGTTCAATGCCGGTGAATCGGTTGCAGTTCAGTTATTACAGATGAGCATCGGTTCTATCCTCCTGTGTTGCGACTGTTTATCCAGTTTTCCGTCAACACGCTGCTGCAGGAGCGAGGCCAGTTCACGGCCCATCGCGAGATTGTTCTTATCAACGGTTGCTTCAGGGATGGAGGGTTCCCAGATGCGTTGCCGGTCGGTTTGCCAGAAGTTGTCGTATCCGACGATCAGGACATCTTTGCCCGGCGTCAGTTTCAACTTTCGGCACGCCGCGGCCAGCGAAAAAACCTGGCTGTCGCTGGCCGGCATGATGGCATCGAATCGGTGGCCGTTATGGATCTGCTGCGCGAGAATATCCGCCAGATACGAAGTTCGCATTTCGAATTGCCTGGGATTATCAACCTGCAGCGGTGGTTCGACACAGTGAATCGCCGGAAGGCTGTCCAGTTGATACTGCTTCACGGCTTTTTCAAAACCTGTATCGCGATCACGAAGCCATGCCGGGTATCGGCTTTCACGCATCGACAGTTCCCAGAACCGGATAATGCGGCTGCAGCCCCGGCCGGCAAGATAGCTTGTCAATTGATACGCTCCGGCTGCGTGGTCAGACTGAACAGTGTCATAATCAGGCAGTTCTTCTGCATCGGCGAAGACAGCAATGGCAATACCCGCATTCTTCAGTTGCGCCAGGACAGTCGTATCCGTCGGATCCAGCAGCAGTTCTCTGAACGCGATAATGCCTGCAGGCTTAAGATGAATCAGCTCCTCAACACGGTTTTGCTCGCTTGCCAGTGGTGGTTCAGCAAGCAGAACGCGATTGCCATGGCCCTGAACGGCTCCGATCGCCGCGAGTTTGATCCATACGAGGCTTCCGGCTTCGAAGTGACGATTGTCCGTCGCCAGGCCGGACGGGCCTGAGAGTACGACAAATGTTCCGGTTGCGATGCCCGGCTGTGCAGGTGTATCCAAAAGCGATGGGTGATTGCATACGATACGTCGCCTGTTAAGAAAATGAATCAATCCTTCATCTTCAAGTGATTGCAGGGCGGTGCGAATCGTCTTTCTCGAAACGTCGAACCGGTCAGCCAGTTCCTGCTCCGAAGGGACAAGCGAGCCGTCATCCCACAGACCCGATCGGATCTGTTTACGCAGGTAAGTGACTACCTGCCCTGATGAGCCGTATCGCTTGCGGACGCCTGTTTCCTTGGATTTGCCTTTAGCCATGGATCGCTGTTGACCTGTTCATACCGTCCTGTGAAAGAATACCAAAGAAGACTGATAATAAGTATACCAAAGTAAACAGAAATAAGCAAATATAAACAATAGGAAGACGCCAAATTGATTGCAATGTCTTTTCGGGAAAGAAGATATGGGAGAATGCGTGGGGACTGTATTTTGAGGTTATTGCACGTATTTTGGACAGGCAGTTGAATGGAAGGGACCGGATATTTCAGGCAATATGGTATTTCAGGGTTGGCTGTGGCGAGGGATAGACTGGAGTGTGGAGGCTGGTCTGTTGATTTGCTGGAATAAACCCAGGGGGGGGGGGCTGAAGTATTATGATTAGTGAATGACTGTTTCCCTGATCAGATACGCAGGATGGCAAGGAGTTTAAAGTGTCAGAAGCCAGAAAAATAAGTGAATTGGAATTCGAATCAGAAGTTCTGGGTAAGCGTCCGGCCAACCCACACCCTTGACAGTGTAGAGCAGTGATGATGAATCAACCGGCTGCGAGTTCTTTTAACCGCTCATCACGCCATCTATCCGGCAGGAACTGGTCAAGCTAACTCTGTGGTGTCGAGCCAATATTCGCAAGGACATCACGAAGGTAAATGAACGGATCAATTCCATGTTCAATGAGATGACGCGGCAGGTTGTCAGGCAAACGCCTCCGACCGTGACCTTTTCGCTTGCCTGATGACTTCTCCTGACACTCGGCCAGCTTCTCAACTTTTTCTGCCGCCTGCTGCATCTGGAGACCAAACAGCAGTAGTTGTTTCGGATCGATCCGCTCAGATGATGGATTGTAGATCCGGCGTAAGACCTTATCCAGACGATGCGCCAGGTTTTCATTGAGACGTTGCAGCTCGGTGATAGTTTGTTGTTGCTCGTTAAGCTGCGACTCACGTAATACCAGGGATGATTCATGCTCTTGCAATTTTGTTGTGGAAGACAAACAAATGTCCGCTGGTCGCGTCCTGACCGGTGACTTGCTCGGCGAGCGTCGCCAGACGGTCGAATCCGCATCGCATATCGGTTCGCTCGGTGCATAACCAGATTCGAAGACCGCTTGCCTGATCCAACGTATTGAGACTGGGCAGGCCGAAACTGCTCATGACAGCG
>CAYRND010000227.1:0-4121 GCA_964425365.1 uncultured Phycisphaeraceae bacterium | reverse complement strand
ACCCCACCCCCCGCCCCCACTCCCCGTTTCCATCGGATGGTATCGCTATCACGTGCCGGGGCTTTGTTTACCCACCGAACAGTTGCTATATCCTGCCTCAATTACCAGATGATATATGACGAAACGGAATCAAGAACCGATAATGACGGGATCGCAATTCTTATCGGCTCCGCAATGCCTTCTTATCATTATGATAATTATATATTTATATAATCCAGCCGCTGCGGATCGCACGCCGCTCTGTGCTTCAAGCAGGCCCGTCAATGCACCCGATGATTCTGATACAGGCAGATTATCAGCAATCCGGGAATAAGGCAGGCCGCATGGCAGAATCCGAACAGATTGCACGCCGGAAAGAGGACGAACGCTACGAGCAGATGCTTCATCAATTCGTTGTGATGGAGGATCAGTTCGAACGTGTTCGCGAGGGGCTCAAGCACTCGCATCGCCTGGCAACGCTGGGTACGATTGCATCGATCATCGCACACGAATACAACAACATCCTCACGCCGGTGATCAGTTACGCCCAGCTTGCACTGGCACGCCCGGATGACCATGACCTGATGCGAAAGGCCGTCGAGAAGGGGCTTGCCGGCGCTGAAAAAGCGGCTTACATTTCTTCGTCATTGCTGGGCTTCGCTTCCGAAGAGGACGAAAACGAGCATATTTCGGTATTGCCCCGAATTATTCAGTCCAGCTTCGATTGCCTGGCCCGGGAACCGGAGAAGGATGGCATCGATCTGAAGATCGATGTACCGGAAGTCAAAGTCGCCATTGCACCCATCGGCCTGCAGCAGATACTGGTGAACCTGATCCTGAACGCACGCAAGGCCATGCGACAGAACGGTGGGGGGGTGCTGTCGATCAATGCCCGTGTTGACGGCGAAATGGTGCACATCGATATCGCCGACACCGGCCCGGGAATCCCTGATAAAATCCGCGACCGTCTCTTCGAGCCATTTGTCACCTGCCGCACCGAATCCGAGTTGCCTGAATTCACCGAGCAAAAAGGTACAGGCCTGGGACTGTGCATCTGCCGCGACCTGGTCCGGTCCGCCGGAGGAACCATCAGATGTGAAACCGAAACCGGCGCCGGAACAACCTTCCATATTACTCTGCCCCTGGCTGAAGCTATCTGACTTCCCCTTCACGGTGGCACGGAAAGCAGTCCGTGCAGGATTCACCGTCAGCCGCCTGCTAAAACGCCTCTCCTGCAAAACCGTGATAAAAATAGCGGCCGAGCCCGATCGTAAAAATAAAACAGCCGTAGGCCGAATGCTCGATCGAAGCGAGCAGAAGCGACCGGGTTTTCATATACGTCGCCGCGAATAAATACCCGCCGATCAAAGTGGCGGCAACAGCAGGCCAGTTTCTGAACACGACGTGTGAAATTGCGAAACCCGCCGTGCTCAGTACGATCAGTGCCCACGGCTTACCGATCAGACCATGGTATCGGTGAAAGATGAACGCACGGTACACGATATTCTGCGGGTAGACCGAAAGCAGGGGGTACAGGATCATGATCATCAGCCAGAGCAGCGGCCGGGTACGGATCAGAGAAAACAACAGGTCCGGCTGATACCGGATCAACAGCCCTGTCATAACACCCGCCAGGAGAATGAAACGACCCGATATCATGTATATATCTCGCCGTGACGGCGAACCAATCTGCCACAACCGGCCGCGTTGAAACGAGGGGTCACGTAATAGCACCATCAGGCAGGCAACAGTGATCACCCACAACACAGGTAATACCGGTATCTTCACCGATTCATCTGTAAACCACGGCGTCCGTTCCAATATCAACGGCAATACACCGACTACCAGAGGCAGTAGAATAAACAACGCAGCATATTCGATCACCAGATATACCGGCGAACCGGCGAATCGACCCGAATGGCTGTCTGAAGGTGTCATACTGCATGATACTGACGTATCTTCCCTTTCCTGAAAATCCGATTACAACTTCGCAGCCTCTTGAAGAAACAACAGGTTACCCGATTGCAGCAGCGGCGAACACAATAACAGTGTAACAGATGTGTTAATCTGGGCAGAACAGGCAGAATGTAAAAACAACGGCCATTTTTATTTTGCCGGGATTAATAGGAATCACATAAACCATGCTTGTTTCACCAATGCCATCCGGTTAATTTGGTAAGAGCAAAACAGCATTACAGGGCGCATGAAGAGGTTGCCGCGTATGCGGAAATGTCGGGGTGAAAGGAACCGGGAAGAAACAGCCAATACGATTCCGGGCCCTTTCTGATTCGGCATGGACATCAGGACTCAGGCAGAACGGGTGTTGTACCTGCCTGCCGCGTTCAATGAAGTAAGTTGAGACATTGATGTCGATGGTGTGGCGCAACAGAAGAATAACCAGGCACGACAGCGGTCCGTATTGACGGTATATATTATTCGCAGATGTGATGCGAACAATCCGGGCGCGTATGTTGATGTGTGAATTAATGAGGATTTAACATGCAGTACAAACATCCTATCAGAACATGTGTACCGGTATTGATGATCGTCTTCTTCTACAGCTTTATATCGTTACAGAATCTTGAAGCAGCCAGTCTGTCATTCGGCGATATTCTCGTAACGGATACAGGAACCGATTGCGTGTTCAAGGTCGACCCCCTGACCGGATCACAGGAACTGATCTCGCAAGGTGGTGATCTTGATAATCCACTCGGCCTGACGATCGACAGCGACGGACAGATCATTGTCGCAACACGCGGCTCGGCTGGCTCAGGCAAACTCGTCAAGGTCGATCCGCTTACCGGTGGCCAGTCCGTAATCATTACTTCAGACAGTATGTTCGAATCGGTCATTGATACCAACGGCGATTACATCGTCACCGTCAACAGCAGCGCTCACGGAGCATACGGCGTCAAACGCATCACACCGTCGGGAACCGAAAGCTGGATCAGCCGCTACGACCTGATCGAAAACCCGCGTGGTATCTGTGTCGGCCCGGATAACCATATTCTGATCGCCGACCCGAGATACAATTCTGTCAATATCATGGACGACATCCTTCACATCGATCGGTTCGACGGCACACAGACCGTCGTCAGCAATAACAACCTGTTCGGCGATCCCTGGGACCTCGCACTGGAAGACAGCAACCACATCCTGGTCCTGGATCAGACACGTTATGCCCTGATGCGGGTCGCACTCGATGACGGTTCACAATCGATCCTTTCATCCGACGGCCTGCTGCAATACCCGGAATCCATGGCCATCGATTACGACGGGACCGTAGTTGTCTCGGACCGATACAGCGGCATATTCAGAATCGACCCGGACGACGGCAGCCAGAGCCTGATGTCGACCGGCGGGTACCTGTCTTTTCCGCAAGGTATCCACATTGTCGTGCCGGAACCCGCCTCGGCCGGTATGATGCTGATCCTGGCTGCATCGCCCCTGCTGCTGCGGAAACGAAGGTCTGACATATAAAAATGTCATTTTCTATTTCAGAAAACGCCTGTTTTATGCTATCCTAACTTACCAGTACCTTCGTCGGCCTCAGCAACGGCAGGTGGCCGGCGGAATGTGTGGTACAGTAGATCGTCTCTTCCGCCAGTTTTGTTGACTGCCAGTTCCCGAAACCACACGGCTTCGGGAACCGGTAGTTTTTGAGTCATACCATCGTGGTGGAAACCCGCCGGGTTATAATCCTGCTCAAATTCATCTTAAGGTGAATCGGCGGATTGATTCATTCAAGAGTCATTCATGAAGATGACAGGCCGAAATCCTGTTCAGGTTGATAACGCCGTCCTCTCGCAGGCGGCGGATCTGATCCGCTCCGGCGGATTGGTGGCATTTCCCACGGAGACAGTATACGGCCTGGGCGCGGATACCTTTAATAAAGAGGCCGTCGCCCGCATTTTTCAGGTCAAAGCCCGGCCTCGGTTTGATCCGCTGATCGTGCACGTCGCCGACCGTTCGGATTTGCCACGTCTGGTCCGAAACTGGCCTCCCGAGGCAACATTACTGGCTGACCGGTTCTGGCCTGGGCCATTGACACTTGTCCTGCCAAAACAACCGGAATCAACGGGCATGGATAATAAAGTGGTAGGGGAAAAAGCAGGTGACAATGGCGTCGAATGGAATGGTGG
>CAYRND010000226.1:0-4165 GCA_964425365.1 uncultured Phycisphaeraceae bacterium | reverse complement strand
GCCCGTAGCTCACGACTTTGAACCTACCGGCTTCCAGCCGGTAGTGGTTCAGTATAAGTGTATTTATATCTGATTTATTTACAGGATTATATGTTAAGCAATAATTATGTCCAAGGTACGGAGCATGGCATTGTTTTCACCCTCACTCCGTGACACCATTTAAAAAGGGACACGACATGGCGCATCCCTGGGTGTGCTTGTATCTAAAGCAGTTTGTGTTACCAGGCAAAATGAGCAAATGCTTTGTTGGCGTCAGCCATGCGGTGGGTCTGGTCACGTGTGGACATGGCTTTACCTTCGCCTTTTGATGCGTCAAACAGCTCACGGCTGAGACGCTTGTACATAGGCTTGCCGCGCTCCCCGCGTGTGGCTTTGATGATCCATCTGAATGCAAGGCTCTGCTGGCGTTTCCGGTTGACCTGCATGGGCACCTGGTAGTTGGCCCCGCCGACACGTTTGGAACGGACTTCGACTGAGGGTTTGACATTATCGATTGCGCGATGAAAAACATCGATCGCTTTCGGATCACCCTTGGTTCGTTTCTCGATGTCATCCAGTGCATCGTAAACAACACGCTGAGCGACGGATTTCTTGCCATCCAGCATGATGCAATTAATGAACCTTGCCAGGACCTTATCGTTGTACCTGGAATCCGGCTTGAGTTGTTGATCGGCCTTGGTAAAAGATTTCGCCACGTTAATTCCCTTTCAGCAGCCCATCAGCTCTTGGCACGTTTAACACCATACTTTGACCGACCGCGCTTACGGCCGTCGACACCGAGGCAATCCAGAGCACCCCGAACGACATGATATCTTACCCCGGGCAGGTCGCGTACGCGTCCGCCTCGGACCAGAACAATACTGTGTTCCTGTAGGTTATGGCCCTCACCACCGATATAGGCCGTGATTTCCTTGCCGTTGGACAGTCGCACACGCGCAACTTTCCGCAAGGCGGAGTTCGGTTTTTTGGGCGTAACGGTTTTGACCTGAAGACACACCCCTCGCCGCTGCGGACACTTGTCTATGTCCTTGACCTTGGACTTGACCGAAGGTGTTCGTCTGGGGTTTCGTACCAACTGGTTAATTGTAGGCATAGTACAGTCTCTCAATGAATGTTTTGAGCCAGGTATTATAAACCATGACAGCCGATTGTTGCAAATGCCCCATCCGGTAGGGTCCGCCTGCGGCGGAAAATCATATCAATAACTTCTACAAATACTTACAACATTTCTCTTTTTCGGCCGAATCACACCATGATGATAAGGCTATTCCGTTATCACTCGATCGATGTGGCCTTGATAACCTCCAGAAGGTTATCCACATGCCGACCCATGGTCAGCCTGTCTTTCAAATCATCCGCAGCCAGACGGCAACGACCGCGAATTTCTGTATCGGCCAGTTCAACCATAGCCCGTACAAGCCCGGGTACATCGCTCGGCGAATCGATCACCCGGCCGCATAACTCGTTGCCATTATCGTCAACCAACCATTCAGAGGCTCCGTTGTACTTCGTACTGATGGTCGGACAATTCATCATAAGTGATTCAAGCACAACCCGGCTGCATGGATCGTACCACGTCGGCAGCACGGTGACGTCGGCGGCCGCGTAAAGCACAGGCATCCGACGGGTGTGGCCGACGAATCGGACATGGTTCCGCAGGCCGAGTTGCGATACGTACTGGTAATCCCGAAAACCGTAGCTTCCCGCCAACATAACAACGGATTGATGCGATTGCCCGATTATCTCGCGCATGGCCTGCATCAGTTGGAAAAATCCCTTCAACTTCGGCTTCTGCGCGGCGAACAGGTACACGATGGCCTGCTCGGAAACATGAAATCCCTGCCTGATCCGGGTCCGCCAACTCGCCTGCTGGGTCGAGTCACCCGCCCTGATACTGGCGCCATTCGGGACAAGTGCGATATGATCCTCCGGAACGCCGTAATGCCGCATCAGTTGCCCCCGAACATATTCACTGACAGCTATGATCTTTTTCACGCATGGATTCTTCAGCGTCCGCGACTCAAGCATCAACAGAAGCCGTTGCTTGGTGCTCATTGAAACAAGCATTCTTTTGCACTGCCGATGGATGAAAGTATTTCGCATTGCAACGTTGCGGATCAAGGTTTCGCGGATCGTTCCACCACGGGGTTGGACAATCATGGCGGGTACCGCCATTGTCATGCTGATACTGACGTCATGTTCCATCCGTGCAAGCTGTCTACACGCCCATCGAGTGAACAACATCAGTCTGGCAGCCGATGCCGAACGCCTTGATGAATAAGCATGAACTGTTATATCAGGCAGCAGAATATGCGAAGGACAGTATCCCGCCAGTACCGTCACTTGGTGACCGCGAACAACAAGTTCGGAAGCGATTTCCGACGTTGACTGCTCATTGCCACCGGCGTGGGGATTGAAATTCTCGATGATTAAGACAATATGCATATCGTATTGGTCCGAATAGCTCGATTAAACAGCAGACAACGTCAATGATCGTAACGCCGCAACCTGTTCGAAAACCATATCGACTGTAATTCCCTTCATACAGATGTGTTCGTTTTTCGTGCCTTGTTGCGGGCATCGCTTTTTCTGGCAGGGACCGCAGAATACATCGACTTTGACCTGCCGTTCGTATTCAAAATGAATTTCCGTCCACGCCGGGTCCGTCGGACCGAAAAGCGTCACAACCGGACGGCCGAATGCCGCGGCGATATGACGTGGTCCTGTGTCGTTAGTAACCAGTACTTGGGTACGCTTGACAACACTTTTAAGAAGCTTGAGATTCAAGCCTAAACGCGTCAGATCGATCAGATTTGTTTCTGCACCGGCGATAACACGATCAATAATCGCTCGCTCCACCGGTGAACCGGTGATGGCAACGCTGCAGTCCAGCTCTCTGACGCATCGATCGGCCAGTTCCGCAAAACGGTCCGCATACCAGAGCTTGGAAATCCCGAAATTGGCACCGGGACTGATCATAACAAGAGGCCGGCTGCCGCCAGGATCATATCCACCAGAATAAAGCATTTCATCACAACGTTGATCATCCTCCGGCCGGGTGAACAATTCCATTGCTTCTGACGGCGACTGATGTCCAAGATACTTCGCCAACTCCAGGTAATAAACAATGGCTGGTACAGGTCTGAAACGCCTACCGACACGTGCAGGCGGAAGCCGATCCGTTAGAAGTAAACTTCTGCCGTCACGTTCATAACCGACACGCCGGGGAATACCCGACATCGTAACGCATAAAGCTGACCTGAAGCTGTTGGGGAAAAGAACCGCCATATCAAACCGGCGACGCTTCAAATCGCCGATATATTTCAAAATATTGTTCTTCAGGCTGTCGAACATACCACCGGTGGATTGAATGGTCATAATATCATCCAGCCAGGGCATATCCTCGAAAACCGGCCGGACCGAATGTCTGGACAGAGCGGTCAGTTCAGCCGCAGGATATAATTCCCGTATCGCACGTACAGCAGGCGTCGCCATGACACAATCACCCAGCCAACTCGGCATGTACAACAACAATCGCTCGATTTCCGCTGGCGGGTGATTTGTCGTCATCATGTTATTATAACGCTGTGGCAAGGCCAGACTGTCAAACCGTGCTGTATTCTTAACGCTTGAACAGCAGCATCGCGATGGTCGCAAGCTGGATCATCAGTCCGGCTCCGATCCATCGTATAAACAGTTCAAAGTCTTCCGCCCCCATCCATAAACCGCCTAGCAGACACACCACGGCCACCATCTGCAACACGATCGCCATAACGGCGGTATAGGCAATATCCGTATGTGAGCCCCGCTGATTACGCAATTCCTGCAGTATCAGTTTCAGTGTCTTGTGGACTGAACCTGATTTCATATCGTCTGACTCAGCAGGTTCCTCCTGCTTCCGTCCTGATGCTTCCGACACCGCCCCACCTGTTGTTTCAGACGCCTGTTGCTGCTGATCCGGCTTGGTTTTCTCAGGTTCTACGTCTTTTTCTTTCTGTTTCATTTTGCGAAGTCGCTCACCGATTTTCTGGGGCTGTTCACCCGGAGCATTCCATGGTCGGAACACCTTCGACGTCTGCTGACCAGTCGGCTGAGTTTGCCGGGCCGGTATGGGTTCCCCCGTCGACGGCTCAGGTGATGGGGGGGGGGAGGGGGGAGAAGTATC
>CAYRND010000225.1:0-4300 GCA_964425365.1 uncultured Phycisphaeraceae bacterium | reverse complement strand
CTTGGACAATTACCCGAGCCTGAACTTACCCATAGATTCTGCTGAGGAGGCAAAACATTAAAAACCTTCAACCTTATAAACAATAACTTTGAACTTTGAAGGATGAAGGATGAACCTTGAACTTCCCTCCATTGCTTCATTGCTTTACTGCTTCACTGTTTCTTCTCATACATCGCCAGAATACAATTTTCCGGATATCGTACTCCAAGCCGCCGAAACGCCTTCCATACCGACAGCTCGATATAATTCAATTTGTACATCCGGCTGAACAAGCTCAGATCATCCACCAGCATCGAGCACCGCTCGGTAAACCCGCGGACCTCGAAGAGTCGCCTCAACTGACGACGGGTGTTCATACGATACGCTGTCGGAAACGTGTCTTTCTCTTCGCCGCCCCAGAACCGGCGTTTGATTGCGTAATGAAATCGGTTCGGCACCAGCATCGACAAGATCGCTATCGGCGTGTACAGATTCACCGTAAATACAATCACCCGGCCGCCCGTCCTGAGCAGGCGAGCCATCGCCCTGATCATCCTGTCAGGATCCGTCACATGCTCCGCGACCATCCGAAGTGTGATCAGATCAAACGCATGATCCGTCACGTAATCCTCCAGCATGCACATCGCCCGTTCGTGTACGTACGGATTCCGCTGCACATTTTCGCTCGGATCCACACCCACCAGCAGCTTCGCACGCTGAGACAGGTCACGTGCAAGGTTCGCATTCTGAGGGAACAGACTCTCGCCGCAGCCCACATCGAGCCACGCCGTCTCAGCCGTTACACAACCGCTCACCAGCGACTCGTAATACTCCGACGGTAGAAAATATCCGAACGACGCCCGCCGACGCGGCGCCCACCCTAACCGGTCCACACCCGCATACCTGACCCGCCGATTCGACTCGAGCGATTCCTCCGTGATCCGGATTGGTGATTTCATCTTCGCCATGGCGCAGCGTATACCCCTCATCGGCTGGAAATGCATACCCCATACAATTTTACATCAATGCGATATCGGAACCTGCATACGCGACATCGAGGTCGGGCTCGCTATCAGGACAGTGATCGGCATGCAAACGGGTAACCATGAAAAACAGGCCTGACAGCATTCCGAACCCGGCAGAACTGCAGAACCACGCTTGTCATGACCCTTTGAGAAAGACCGACGTGATCGCTTCACGGTTATCTACCTGACGCCATTTTCCAACACCCCGACCTTCTCCAGCTCGATTCGGATGCGATCGCCCGACTTCATAAACACCGGCGGCTTTCGGGCAAAGCCGACACCAGGCGGGGTCCCCGTCAAAATCAGCGTACCCGCCTCCAACGTCGTGTCACGGCTTAAAAACGCTATCAATTCCGACACGCTGAAAATCATGTCCGATGTATGACCCGACTGCATCAACTCGCCGTTCAGCACCGATGATATCGCCAGCATCTGCGGATCGCCGATCTCGTCAGACGTGACCATCACCGGCCCGAGCGGGCAGAAGGTATTGAAACTCTTCCCTCGCACCCACTGCCCACCCGTATGCTTCTGCCACCACCTCGCGGAGACATCATTCGCACACATGTAACCCAGGACATGCTCCAAGGCATTACCTGGCTTGATATCACTGCCCGGCCGTCCGATCACCACCGCCAGCTCGGCTTCAAAATCCACCTCCGGGCCATGCACACAACAAGCAGGCAGACGGATTTCATCATCAGGTCCAATCACCGACGACGTGGGCTTCATGAAAATGACCGGATGCTCAGGCACCGGCAGATCAAACTCCATCGCGTGCCGACGGTAATTCAATCCCACACAATAGATATTCTTCGGCTCAACCGGAGCCAACCGTCTTATCACCCGCCCGACGCCACCGACGTTCTTAACATCCTGATATATATCACCTTCCAGATAATCAGCCCGACCGTCACCATGATCCGACCCCCAATGAATCTGACCATTTTCATCAACGAAACGAATGATTCGCATTGATTGTTCTCCGATGAACCGTATAGCGTTATAATCTCACAGATAATACATTGTGCGAGGCGGCCGCACAAAATGCGAACAATAACCATGACACAGGAACCGCAACCTTGGCAGAGAACCTGACCGATACAGGCGTCGTCGAAACCACGCAAACCATCCAGGCGACAAGAAGCTGGCAGGATGTGGTCATCACGGGCAAACGTACTGATGTACCCGAGGGGCTCTGGATGCGATGCCCCGGCTGCGAGGCAATGTGCTACCGAAAGCAGGTCGAGCAGAACCTCTACGTCTGCCCTGAATGCGATCACCATTACCGCATCGGCGCCGACCAGCGAATTCAACAGTTGTGTGACCCCGGCAGCTTCGAACCGCTCTGGCAGGATATCAAACCGAAGGACATACTCGGGTTCAAGGACCGTATCCCGTATAAACAACGACTCACTGAAGAACAGAAAAAAACCGGCCTCAACGACGCTGTGGTCTGCGGGCGAGCGTTCATCAAAGGCCGGGGAGTCATCATGGCGTGCATGGACTACCGGTTCATCATGGGCTCGATGGGATGCGTGGTCGGTGAATTGATCACCCGTTCGGCGGAACTGGCCGCCGATACGGATCGTGCTTTCATCGTTATCTGCGCCGCCGGTGGCGCTCGCATGCAGGAATCCACTCTCTCACTGGCACAAATGGCGAAAACCGCCGCCGCACTCGGACGACTTGATGACGCCGGCGGGCTGTTCATCAGTGTACTCACCGACCCGACCACAGGCGGCGTGAGCGCGAGCTTCGCCATGCTCGGCGATGTGATCCTCGCCGAACCCGGCTCGCTGATCGGATTCGCCGGTCCAAGAGTCATCGCCAATACCGTCCGCCAGGACCTGCCCGAGGGATTTCAGAGGGCGGAATTTCTTGTTAAAAAAGGGTTTATAGACCGCGTTGTACATCGCAGAAACCTCAGAAGCGAAATCAGCCGCGTAATCGATTATGCCGGTAAATAATACGATCGGAGGGGCACTTCTAATGGCCGGCGGCTTACCCGGATTTAACACCTAACCGATATCATTGTAGCAATATGAAGTATCCCAAACTGACCATTATCCTTACCTGCATCGCCGTGGTCGCCGTTATTGCATTGTTCAGCCCAACCGTTCACGCCGATATCACCACCCACTACCAGCTCAACCGATTCAAAAGCAGATACTACGACATCCAGACCAACCTGACACGCGACGAGGTCATCGACTACGCGAGGCATATGGACGCTATTTTCGAACAGTACCAGAAACGGTTCCGCGAGTTCGAAACACAGCATCACATCGCCATGCCGCTGTTCCTGCTCCGTACTCAGGACGATTACCACAGCTTCATGAAAATGAACGGTATCGACGCTACCAACTCCGGCGGCATGTTCTTCGTCATGCCCCAGATCCAGGGGCTCGCTACCTGGACCAGCGATAAAAGCCGCTTCCAGACCGCCTCCGTACTGCAGCACGAAGGCTTCCATCAGTTCGCCTGGAACTATATCGGGCCGCACCTGCCCGTCTGGATCAACGAAGGGATCGCACAGTACTTCGAAGACGGTATCATCGTCGATGATAAAATGAAACTCGGACTCGCAAACGCTCACCGCATCGAAATCGTCAGACAGGCAATCGAAAACGAAAGCGTTATCGACTTCGATATCCTGCTTACTCTGACCGACGACGACTGGGGCAATACGCTCCGAGCCAACCCCCGGCAGACCTCGCTCATGTACGCTCAGTCGTGGAGTATCGTCTACTTCCTCATCCACGGCCGTAACGGCAGATACCTCAAGCCGCTCGAAAGTTACCTCAAACTCGTTGGAAAAGGACACCAGAGCAGCTCGGCCTTCCGGCTCGCATTCGGCACAAATGATCTGACCGATCTGAAACGGCAGTGGCTTCGCTTTGCACGTAATCAACAGCCCGATCAGATCAATATCGCCGTTACCCACCTCGAATTCATCGGTGCCGCCCTGCGATTCATGGCCGATCAGAATGAAACCATGCCGAAATCCATCCGTGAACTGAGAGATAACCTCCGCGCGAGGCAATTCACTATCACGAGACGCTCACATAACATCGTCACCGAGTACAACGCCGATGACGACAAGCTCTACCACTACAGACGCTCGAACGGTTCACGCGGCCAGTTCGTCGTTCTCGAACCGTCAAGAAACGACCTGCCGCCACGCATCACCGCACCTGGACTCAACCCCGAACCCACACTCACCTGGTCAAGAAACGAATCCGGCGACCTCATCCAGAACATCGAATTCCGCTGACCCCCCCCCCCCCCCCCCC
>CAYRND010000224.1:0-4319 GCA_964425365.1 uncultured Phycisphaeraceae bacterium | reverse complement strand
CTAGACCCTGTCCATAAAGGGTTTTACGAGCGTACAAACTAACACTTTGTTATTAGCACTTCTGTCATTTGGCAGTTTTTGAGGACTGCCGTTCAGCCGAGTCATCTAATTTCGCGGTCCCGGCGGGCTAAAGCGGCATTTTCCGGGCAGGAGATATCGCCGCCGGAATCCGGCGTCTCTTTGCTGCGCTGTTGGGCCGTCCGGCCCGGTTAGAACCCTGCGGCCGCTTGCAGCGGTTCCTGAGCCGCTGCCCGTTTCCTCAGCAGGACAGCACGCCACAGGTTGTGTGCGATTGCTTTTTCATAGAACTCGGCCCGCACCGCAGAGATTCCCCTGCGGGAGAAGCGGTAAAGATGAAATTTGAACCGAAGCGTGAAAACAAGAGACTCGACGGCCGATCGTTTATTGCGTGCCTGCTTGTAGAGATCACTTTCCCATTCCTGCTCCGGTGTAATACGCTTTCCGGTCGATCCATTCATCGAAATGATTTCCACTTGCAGGTCCTGCAAAGCCTTTCGGTTTATGTGGGAACTGTAGCCGTCGTCAACGCTGACAGTGGATGGCGCGATGCCGGTGCGTTCAATATGCTGCCAGGTCAGGGGCACCAGCCGGGCACTGTCGGCAGGATTTCCGTTCTCGAGTTCGAATGCAGTAATGAAACCGTTGCGGCTGCGCATCACCTGCGGCTTGTATCCGACGACTGGATCTCGCCCTCCCTTCTTGATATAAGCTGCGGAGTGATCCGAAAGACTGAGTATTTTCTCGGAAGTCGGGATCTGATTCCCTTCCAGGACTCGCTTCCGGGCATACGACACGACATGGGCTGCGTCGGCCAGATCGGAGGTGATCTGGTTCAGTATCGCTTCTGCGCGTTGGCGGCGGAATGCGGAAAGCGAATCTGTCTGCCCCTGCCAGACAGGCAGCAGCCCTTCCATCTGCCGGTCCAGGCGCCGCAGCACCTGTTCTGCGCGGTCACACAGTTGGCGGTAAAGCCGCCTGATCTTGCGCCTGGAATGGGGCTTGCCGGCGGCAAAAGCGATCTGCCGGTCAAGTTCCCCGATACGCTGCAGCCACACGGGGATATAGGCAGTGGAAAATGTCGGCAGGTCGAATCGGGGCAGCTTGTCAGCATAATGCCAGGCGCGCGACAGCAGCCGCAGAATCATATTGCTGTCCGTGGGCCACGCCGTATCGGCCCAGACCGAAAAGCTGTCTGCGGTGACCTCTGCGAAGTCATCCAGTCCTTCTTTCTCTACCATCCTGAGCTGCGCATTCAGGATGTACTCGTAGGTCTCTTCGGAAATACAGTTGACCCACCCGTGCATGGCACTGCGGCAAGGCATGCCGGAAGTCGCAAAATACGCCCGCACTGCGATGGAATCGCGAATACGGTCGACTGCCGCGTTCGAAGTCAGAGAGCCAAGATGAGCACGGCACATGGCCACGACCAGGGTCCCTTCTCCGTCAAGGGCGCGCGGCCGACCGGAATTAAGGATAAGCTCTTCAGGGTTCAAAGCCTCGAACTCTTCAACAGTCGGAGCACCCAGACCTTCCAGGGCAGGAGTAGCCGCGATGCTCTCTGCAGATGCAATCAGACGCTGCTTCTTGGCGGCCAGGGCAGCGTGATCAAGGTCGCGCTGGACAAGCTTACCAATGTTAGTGTCAAATTCCATCAATCGCAAAGCCTCAAGGGCAATTTCTTTCAATTCGGTGTCCGGAGAGCACAAAACCCGGTTGCGCGCGTCCATTTGAGATGTTAAACTGAGTACGGCCATGACGTGTCTCCTGTTTTTTTTGTTATTGGCTAACATATTATACAAGAGCACGTTGTGGCTTTTTTGCAAATCCTTATACGTATTTTTTATAGCTTTTTTATGAGCGGGTTATGGCTTTACGGATACCCTCAAGCTAAAGGCAGTAATCGGACAAAAATGGGGAATACTTGCTGGGATTTCTTACTATCTTGCCAAGATGTCCTGCGACAGTGTGTGTAACAAACAAACGGAGGAGAAGAAAATGAATCGAGCCATTTGCTGCGCCAGTGTATCAGTGCGTTTGGGACGAAACCAAGTACGGAGGCATTGCACACGCTCTTTTCGGGCAATGGCAATGTTGTTTGCGTTGACTGCTGTAACCGTTGTTCATGGTGCCATAATCTCTTTCAGCAATGGGGGAGAGGGGGAAAGCCAGATGTATCAGCAAGGTTTCGGAACGTACGATCTAACCAGCCAGGACATTACCATTAACTTTACGCTTGACTTGAGCGGCATTACTGCCAACGACATATGGAGCGGTCCGTATGCCATGGTGGGATTGCGAGACCAAGGACAGAATGTGGCGGTTCCTGCGCAGGGACACGGGGGGTGGATCACTGGCTTTACGCCTGATTATCAAACGACTGATCCGAATGCATTGGACGGGGATGACAAGTTCAATCTGAGTAATGTACGTGGCAACGGAGAAGCCGCTTATGATGCGACCGATCCAGATACGATTACAGACCCTTTCGGCACGTTCAACTCAAAGGGATTTTGGTTTGACCGGGACGGCGTAGATCCATGGCAAAATGATGAGGTAGCAAACACCGGTGGGCTTTATGACGTCACCGTCAAATACCATTTGGCAAATGAGACGCAAGGAACGATGTTTGCTGTCATCAACGGGGTAACTCAAGGGTTCGATACAACATCGGGAGATGGTTTTAATATAGATACGGATCCTGCAGGCTTGAGTTTCAGTGCGGCCGATTTCAGCGCACTCGAACTGTACGCTGGCGCTGAATTCTGGGATGGCGGGGCAGGAGAGATTTTGGTGAAGAACCTGGCCGTTGTCGAAGGGGCCAGCGGGCTGAACCCGACTTTGGATGATCAGGGCACAGAGGGACTCGGGACCAGTGGGATTGGCGTCGGTGTGGAAGGTAAAACAGATGTTCCCGTAAGCTTGGACGTGACAATGACACTTGACTCTGATGAGGTTGCAAATGCGTTGGAAGGTCAGGATTACATCTCGGTACAGATGTATTACTCTGAATCCGAACTTTCTGAGAAAGAAATTGACGAAACCACCCTGCGTCTTTACTGGTGGGATGGTACGAACGAGGAATGGATAGCTGGTGGTACCACAACAGATGGAGTTATTGGCGAAGGCGTTTTTGCTGGCTTGAATTCGTCCCCCGGCGACTACGGGTTGGGTTACCACGGCATCAGCCTGTCTGGCAACTATGTATGGGCCAACATAAATCACGCCTCCCCATATGGGGTGGGTGGTTTGATGGTGCCGGAGCCCAGCAGCGCTCTCTTGGCAATGCTGGGTATTGCGGCAGGGCTGGTACACAGACGACGCATGTCTCAATCAATCTGATTGGATTCATCGTCTGCTTCGTTTCTGTTAAGCCACGAATCACTCACTGATCGTCTTGCAACGAGGCGATCAGTACTCTTTCTGGTCAGGACGTGACACGCGTCTATACGGTCATGCCCGCGAATCAGCAGGCGACAAACCGCTTCTCGTTCCGGCTTGCACGCACGAACAATCTGCCCTTGAATCACCGTTCCGGAGACTTACTAAACGGTTCTATCTGGTCCGGTAAATGTGCATTGGCTGCCTTCCGGCAAACAGGGTTGATCGTACCGATGTAAGGTAGATGGCGGAACATCTGATTGTAGTCCATTCCGTATCCCGCCACAAAGACATCGTCGATTGTGAATCCGGTGAAATCCGGTGTCATTGCCTGTTGGCGGCGGTTCGGTTTGTCGAGCAGGACGCACGTTCGTACACTGAGCGCGCCGCTTTCCTGGAGGTCTTGTTTGATCTTGCTGAGCGTGAGGCCCGTGTCCAGGATGTCGTCGACCAGCAGGACGTGGCGGTTTTGCACGGCCATTTTCGGTGGCAGCTCATAACGCAGGGTCCCGCTTGACGCAGTGCCGTCATAAGACGCGGCGCGCACAATGTCCAGGGTGATCGGGCGCTCGAGTGCGCGTATCAGATCGGACACAAAGACCAGGGCTCCGTGCAGGATTGCCACGACATGCAATTCCTCGTCGGGGCAGGTTTGTGTGATGTCGTTCGCGAGTTCGCGCACGCGCCGGTGAATTTGTTCGGGGGTGTAGAGGGGTTGGACCTTGTCCGTAGGTTTCATCGGTGTGCGAGCCTCGCAAAGTTCGTCATTTTCAGGATTTTCGAAGGGCGTTTTCATTGAAGTCGACCCTGGTCTTTTTGTAGGTGACGGTACAAGGTAACTGTGTATGGCAGGAAGACAACAGGCAATGGATCCGGGGCATTCCTCGGAGAAAGGTTCAAATGAGTGACAGTATGCGAAT
>CAYRND010000223.1:0-4334 GCA_964425365.1 uncultured Phycisphaeraceae bacterium | reverse complement strand
GGAATACGTGCTGGAAGAGGTTGAAGAATGGGGCACTTAGCTTAACACCTATGCCTCAACCCCAGGTCACGGTAGGTCTCCAATGCCCTTCGGCAGGCACGCTGTTCCTTGTGCCTGAGATGGTTGGTGCTCTGGAAGGTATCACAGGTAACCTGATCCTGATGTACTTCATCACTGTACTGTTGCCAGAAATCGAGCAGGCGACGGCAATCGGGAAGGTGGCAGTCTGCCATGTCGGCCGTCCAATGGTCGGGATATTCTCGTATGAACCTGTTACGGGCGTGCCGTTTGCTTTTCAGGTCCCCGCCAGCCAGATCGATCATTCGGCAGGTTTCATAAATATAGTCGCCACCCATCGGGGTCGTGCTCAATGACAGCTGGTCGCCTGTAACGGCAAGTATCCGTTCAAGCATTTCATCGGAGACATATTCGATCCGTGAACAGGCGGTCGTGGCGTGCAGGCCATTGTACCGGTCCATGATCTGGAAGCATTCCAGCAGGCAATCGAGCAGGTCGGTTTCGGCGGCGTTCGGTTCGGGGACGGGGGGGACGAGCATGGTCAGATCGCCGGTGCCGTTGGCGAAGATGCACAGGTGCCGGCGGATACGCGACCAGTAGACGGGGAAACTGCCACCCCAGATGTAATTCATCGAAAATGAATAATCCGAGATCGGCTGGGCGAGTCTATTGAAGGTTTCTGTGAAGTAATCTTTGTCTGCCAGTGTGATCGTGGCAAGGTTGGACGGTTGCCCGTCAGGTTCAGGTGTGTCCATATAGGGTGGTTAATCCAAGGACCGTTTCGCTGGTCAGCGGAGGTGGTGAGGTTTACGAGAAGCCGTTGCGCCGGCCTGCTCTCGAAGGCACGCACCACGCACATGCCTGATGTATCAACATATCGTCGGTTTCAGGAAATGGAAGTGAGAAAATGCACACCGGTGAAATTTTTTTCAGGGGAAATATACCCACCGATCTCGCCGTACCGGGCTTTTGATCGTTACGGGTGTATAAATGTCGGGCATGTCGTTAAACCTTTACGCGGCATGGAGGGAATCCTTCCTGGACTGCCTCGCCGGTGCAGCACCGAATCTGGTCTCTTATGGCCGGCACTGGCCGGGCGGTTACCGCAGTGAGCCTCGTCGAACCATACGCCCGGATCATATCGCCTTTTGCGCCTTTAAACTGCTGAACCTCGGCTTCGCTCTGATAAGCGATGCGATTGATCCCATACGTAATGCTGTTGAAAGCGTCCTGCTGCAGGATGGTATCATACCTCCGGCTGACAACGGGGGTTCACGGTATGTGGAAACCGTTTGCGATTGACGGCCTGATATTGCATGTGTTTTTACGTGGCCCTATATGGTATTATGCAGATGTTCAAAAGACCGATAGGCCAAAGCTGCGTTTGATCGTATATCCTGAATCGAAACAAATCGGACGGCACGGTGTGCCGGTTATACGGGGAACCGTCATGAAGAAACGATTGATTCCGCCTGTACTGATCATCCTGGTCGGTGTGGCGTGGCTTCTTAATGCAGAGAAGGTGATACCCGGCGTTGACTGGGTGTGGACGATCGGACTGGCGGCGACAGGGATATGTACGATGCTGCTTGGCGGGTATAACCGTATGACACTTGTGATCGGCCCGTTCCTGCTGATTGCTTCAGTGACATCCGTGCTGCGTCAGACGGCCTTGCTTTCGGTGGATACGGAAATACCCGTTCTGACCATCGTACTTGGCTCGATGTGGCTGATTGTCAGTCTGCTGAAGCTCCCGATGCCCGAATCTTTCCAGGTTGAGCATACACAGCAGTAAGGTGTATTCTTCGTGCGCAGAGTTATAGATACGCTGAAATGAATATGTTTCGTTAAAACCTTCAAACCTTGTAAACCTTCAACCTGATCCACTACACCTGACTTCGGTTTGTATGGCCGATCGCGCTGGAGATGGTCATGATCGAACAACCCTTCCTGATGGGCATCAATTACTGGCCGCGATGCAAGGCGATGTACTGGTGGCCGGAGTTTGATGCAGGCGAGGTGCGTGATGAGTTTTCTTTGATCCGTGAGCTGGGAATGAGCCTGGTTCGGATATTTCTGTTATGGGAAGATTTTCAGCCCCGGCCGGACCAGGTCGATCATGAGATGCTGGACCACCTGGAAACGGTCTGTGATATTGCTTTCGAGCAGCGACTTACACTCGATATCACGTTTTTCACCGGCCACATGAGCGGGCCGAACTGGCTGCCGCCTTGGCTGATCCGTCATGATCTGCCCATGCCGAAGGGTGTGAATCAAGTGATAAGCGGCGGCGGTGTCGTACACTGCGGGTACGTGAATCCTTTTGATGATCCCGCGGCAATCGAAGCGGAGTTATTACTTCTGTCCGAAGTGGTGGGCAGGTTCAGAGATCATCCCGCGGTGGGATTGTGGAACCTCGGTAACGAACCCGACCTGGTCGCCTGCCCGCGTGACCGTGAATCGGGACGATCGTGGGTGCGACGGATGACAGATGCGATCCATGAACTCGATCCCGAACATCCCGTAACCTGCGGATTGCATGTGCCGAGCCTGTTTCATGACAACAGCCTCCGTGTGGATGATATTTTTCATGAAACCGACCTTGCCGTGATGCACGGCTATTCGATGTATTCCCCCATCGCCCGTTCACCGCTGGACCCGGACGTAGTACCGTATTTCTGTGCCCTGACGACGGCTTTGTGCACCCGGCCGGTGATGATGGAAGAGTTCGGCGCCTGCACGGCCGGACCCGGCGAACCGTCGGGTAGACTCAAGTGGCAATGCTTCGGACAGGATCGTGAACAGTTCATGGCGTCGGAGGAGGATTTTGCAGTATACCTCGAACAGGTGCTGCCGAAGCTGGTCGAGGTCGGTGCCACGGGTGCCGTGCTGTGGTGTTTTGCGGATTACGCATCGGGCCTGTATGACCGCCCGCCGTGCGATGAATCGCATCACGAACGTTTTTTCGGACTGGTCAGGCATGACGGTACCCTTAAACTCCATGCCGAGGTGATCCGGCGATTCGTCCGGACGAATCCGTTGGTAAATGAACCGATTCGACAGGTCGAGCTGGATGTGTCACCCGATGAATATTATGAAAATCCGTGTGACCATGCAGTAAGGTTATACCGTAAGTATCTTGTTGAACATACGGAGACGGAATGAACAGGACGAAGATACTCTTTCACAGCAGGTTCCTGATCGGCCGGGTGGATCCGCGGCTGTTCGGCGGTTTCCTCGAACATATGGGCAGAGCGGTTTATCAGGGTGTGTATGATCCGGAATGTTCGCATGCTGACTCGGACGGTTTCAGATCGGATGTCCTGGCAGCGCTGAAACGATTGAATATGACGGCCATGCGTTATCCAGGTGGGAACTTTGCGTCGGGTTATCATTGGCAGGACGGGGTCGGACCTGTTGACTCACGCCCGACGCTGCGAGAATTGGCGTGGCAGAGTATCGAGTCGAACCGGTTCGGTACGGATGAATATATCAAGCTCTGCAAGCATATGGGCTGGACACCGATGCTGACGGTTAACCTGGGCACAGGTACGCCGGCCGAGGCACGGAACTGGGTCGAATATTGCAATTGCCCCGTCGGCACACGCTATGCCGATTTGCGAGCGGCCAACGGCTTTCGTGAGCCGTATGGTGTGAAGCTGTGGTGCCTGGGCAATGAAATGGACGGGCACTGGCAACTGGGCCACGTCCCCGCCGATGTGTACGCCATCCGCGCCCGGCAGGCTGCCGGAATGATGAAGGATACCGATCGGTCGATTGAGATGGTCGTCTGCGGATCATGCGGCGTGGATATACCAACGTACATGGACTGGGACCGGCAGGTACTGGAATATGTCGGTGATCTGGCGGATTACATCAGCCTGCACCGTTACGTAGGCAACCATGACAACGATACGCTGGATTTCCTCGCGGTGACGAACGCCATTGATCGCCAGATCGAGGAGATGGACGCCGCCTGCCGCTATGTCCAGGCAAAGCGTCGGAGTCGTCACCGGGCGTTTTTATGTTTCGATGAATGGAACGTGTGGTACAGGAACAGACAGATGGACGGCGAAGGCAGGGCCACACCGCATCTGATTGAAGAAATCTATAACCTGGAAGATGCACTGGTGGTCTCGGGTTTTCTTCATAGTTTCATCCGCCATGCGGATATCGTGAAAATCGCGAATCTCGCACAGATTGTGAACGTGATCGCCCCTGTGCTGACACAGGATGACGCAATGCTAGTTCAGTCGATATTTTAGGCTCATCCGGATCTTGCGTAGGTAGAACTTGAAAAAGTGTGGACATGCCTG
>CAYRND010000222.1:0-4391 GCA_964425365.1 uncultured Phycisphaeraceae bacterium | reverse complement strand
GATCAGGTCACGACTGAAGCGCACCAGGGGACCTTGATAGCGCTGTAGTGATAAGTTGTTGCCATCGTTGTCTTCTAAATTGTTTTGCATTCATAACCCGGCATTATTGCGCCTGCCGGGCTTGTGGGAAGATGGGTTGGCCGGACGCTTACATTCTTTTTGTCATACCCATGCAATCCGGAAATACATTCCTTTAATTATGCCTCGCTTCATCCCGATTGACTTTTTCGTCCAGTAGAAGTGACAATATTTCAACGTTGTTATCGCAGTGCCCCATATCTCGTGAGAACGTATAATTGATATCATAATCATACTTATTTTCACATAGATCATAAAACACATTGCCTTCATTCATGCATTGATCATATGCCTGATATTTTCCTTGGCTGTCGACGTTGCCGATCATCTGTATCACACAATCCGGATAAGGCGGATTCCAGATAACAACCGTTATTCCCTTTCCCTTCAGCTCCTTTATAAATGCTCTCATCAGCTCGATATTTCTGCCAAACCGATTGTACCCTTTTCTGATCATTCTCTTCCAGCGAGCAAGTTTTTGTTTCACTCGTTTCGGTTCCAAAGAGATGATTTCACTGCCTTCGAAACGATCCCATTTTGTCGATATCCGCAATCCGGTCACTTGATATTCATCCGGCTGCGTACCGGCGGCCTGGTTTTCATTTAAGCAAATGCCGAATTTCCAATTCGCGTAAAGAATAGAGACGAATGAATGTCCTGTAATATAAGCATGTATATAATAATATGGCAGATTCTTATTAACATGGTCTATTCTGTTTTCACTGTTGGCATCGCAAAATGAAGTAAACGGCAAGCAGAGAACAATGCAACTGATATTCCCTGTGTCAAGATATCTCTCTTCATGCCTGTAAATTGATTCTAATTCACTCAGACGTCCTCCTCCTATTGCAAGATTGTATACGATATCATCCCCGACAGACAGAATGCGCGGCGTTTTATATCCACCAGTCAGATTCCTGGCCCGCGAATCTCCCAGAAGAACAATGGTGGCTTTCTTCTTCAGCACCTCAGGAATTTTTGATATCTCAACCATTGTCCAGTACGGCACATTTCTTCTTCGGCTGAATTCCGCGCGGTCGTATCGGATGACGTGATACTTGCCGAGTGAAAAAGGATCGACAACGTAATTAAAAGCCGCTGTCACCGCAATATATAAAAGAAGGACCGTCGACAAGCTGATCAACCATTGCTGATAAAGAGATGTCTTCGGCCCGGCCATGTGGAAAACCGCCTTTGTCTATTCATCACTCCGTATAATCAGCGACATGATTTCCTTGCTGTTCGCGCTATGGACGATATCCTTCATAAACACGTAATCGATATCATAGTCATATTTATTCCTGCATAAATCATAGAATTTACTCAAGCTGTTCATTCTGTTTTCATACCTGCGGTACTTCATACTGCCATCCAAATCCGCTATCATCTGTATGAAGTCATCCGTAAGCGGAGGGTTCCACAATACCACCTCGATCCCTTCTGCCTGAAGCCTGCGGACAAAGGATGATACTTCATCAAGATTGCTGTAGATACGCCGGTAACCTGATTTAATGACCCTTCTGAATCGCCTCATTCCTTTCTTGACGTCCTTATCCTTCGCTTCGATACGCTCAATTCTTGAGGAAGTATTGTTGTCCATCTCAGGAGGCACTTCCAGTATTTCGAACTCATCAAGCGATCGTGCGTCATATTCGATTCGGTTACTTGAATACTTAAACTTCCAGTCGCCGTACAACATGGATGTTAATGAACGCCTGGTGATATACAAATGAAAATAATAATATGGTATAACATCCTCGATCTGTTCAATACGGTCAATGTCATGCAGTTTGCATAGCGAAGTAAATGGAACTGTAAGCACCACCATTCGAATCTTCTGCTTATCGAGATACGGAAGTTCATGATAATAGATCGATTCGAATTCATTAAGACGGCCACCGCCTATAGCAAGATTGTAGACAACGTCATCACCCACGCGACGTACGCGTTTTGTCTTATACCCCCCTGTGAGCATCCTGGCCCTCGAATCACCAAGTATTACGACAGTCGTATTGTTCTTGACTTCACGTGGTATTTTTGTGGTCTCAACAAGTGTCCATAAAGGAACGTTCAACCTCCGATTCAACTCGAATCTGTCATATTCGATCAGATGTATACTGTTGAATGAAAATGGATCAAAGAGATAATTCAATGCTGCCGTAGCACCGAAATACAACATGAGCACTGCTGACAGCATTACAATCCAGTAACGATAAACATATCGGTTTGAACCTGCCATAGATCATTACCAGCCAATTGCCGGGCCGATTCTTTCTGCAGCCTCTATTTACCACTGGCTGCATAAAGGCCGCAGCATACTTAAAAGTCAAAGTACAGAAATTCACTCGGCCCCTCACCGAACCAGATTACATTGAGCGCCAGATAAATCAATGCGCCGATAAACATCGCATGGATAAGATTATACTTCATCGATAACCTGCCTTTATAAGGCAGTATTCTATGAGACTGCAGCGCATTCGGAAGCAGGAACGCAACGAGGCCGAAAATGACGATATACTCGAAAGTGCTGAAGGAAAACACACTTAAACCCTGTATCGACTCGTGTTTGAAAAATGGGAAACTGAACAAAGTCTCATATTTATTGATGAACTGCTTCGATATCGCCAGGCCATTCAGCCCGACCATGCCGCGGATCACCCGGCCGGCGTCTTCGAAGGAAATCGCCCTGAAGAATACCCATGAGAAATTGACAAACATGAAGGTCAGAAACCATCCCAGAAGAACAGGCATCTTCAGACCTCGCTGACGCCATGCACGGTGAATCACCAGCGCCACGCCGTGCATACCGCCCCAGAGAACAAAATTCCATGCCGCACCATGCCACAACCCCCCAAGCAGGAACGTGGTGAACAGATTGGCATACGTACGCAGGCTGCCCTTGCGATTCCCTCCCAGGGGTACGTAGATATAATCTCGAAGCCAGTAAGATAGCGTGATATGCCATCGGCGCCAGAAATCCTGAATACTGACGGCTTTATATGGCGAATCGAAGTTGATCGGTAAACGGATATTAAACAGCAACGCCGCACCGATCGCCATATCGGAATAGCCTGAAAAATCGTAATACAATTGAAAGGTATAGCTCAGGCTGGTTCCCCACGCCTCGAAAAAACCAAGTACCTGATTCGTATCGAATCCTTCGGCCACCCATACTGAAAAACTGTCGGCGATACATACTTTCTTGTAAAGACCGACAGCAAACACGCTGACACCCGTGGCGAGATGGCGCCAGTTAAGCTGTTTGTTCCGTCTGCGGGTGAACTGTGGCATCATCTGACGATGATGCACTATCGGGCCGGCGATCAACTGCGGGAAGAAGGTGACAAAAAGGCAGTAATAGAGAAAATCATGCTCACGCGTATAGTGGCGGTAGCAGTCGACAAGGTAAGCAATCTGCTGGAATGTGAAAAAGCTGATCGCCAGCGGCAACGCCAGCTCAAGCATGGGCAGTTTCGTACCGGCAAGCCAGTTGACATTCTTAAGAAAAAAATCGGCATATTTGAAATAGCCCAGCAAGCCCAGATTAAACACGATGCCTGCAATCAATATTGACAAACGCCTGTACATGACGCCTTGATCGTCCCGACGCTTGTCCATGCTGCCAAGCACATGGCCGGCACCGTAATTGACCACGATCGAACTGATGATCAGCAGCAGGTAGATCGGATTCCAGTAACCATAAAAAAACAGGGCTGCCAGCACCATCCATATCTTGCCGGTATTGATCAGCCCCTGCCGGTTCAATGTGAAGTAAACAATCACAACGATCGGCAGAAAAAGGAAAATATAGACCGGACTATTGAATAGCATAAATCAACAAGCTTGAACAATTCATCAGGGCTACGGAATCCCAATCACAGACACAGATGATAGCCATGGGTAAATGAGCAGACAAATGCGACGCTTCAAATATCGAGCAGAAAAATACGTGTAAACTTTTATATGACTGGCAGATACAGTCGACCGCTTTCAAAACTCAACCCTTTGACCTTGTCCCGGCACGGACCGATAACGTATTGGGGGTAACGGTTCTCCACAAAACTGTTCACCTGATATCGATTCTGATCAGGAATGAATGACGCTATACCTGCATGAATAGCACTGGCGAACGGGTCGGTTCACCCACCATGTCGCCACGGCGGAGCAGTTCGCCAGAAGGTATATCCAAGTGGGTTTCAAGTGCCGTCAGTACCTCTTTCTTATGATCAGGATTGATCAAATGCTCATAACTGACTTCGATTATTGTCCCTGCGATGGGTTTAAAACCCTCGCCTTCAGGCGAATCCTTTAGG
>CAYRND010000221.1:0-4407 GCA_964425365.1 uncultured Phycisphaeraceae bacterium | reverse complement strand
GCCCGTAGCTCACGACTTTGAACCTACCGGCTTCCAGCCGGTAGTGGTTCAGTTCTGCTTAATCGGACATATTGACGAATGGAGGTGAGTGTCGTGAAGAAGAGACGACTATTCGGTTTCAGAGATTGCCTTGACTGGATCAAGTTGAAGATTTGAGGTTCAGTTAGATCGATACTGATATCTCAAGAATATGCGTCATTGTCTCATTGTATTACATCAATATATCGCTGAGGTAGAGGAGAATAAGGATGAAGTCGGATCAATATCGGCGTTCGAATTGCGGATCGGCGGTTGTGTTCATGTCGGCCGTGGCGTTATTAGCCGTGGTGAGTTCAGCGCAGGATGTGGGTCAATATCGTCTTTATGAGCGGGTATTGACAAACAACAACACGTACGGCAATAAGATCGAAGTATTTCCGACGGTTGTGTGGACGCATGCCGGCAGCGGTGAGACGATTTCATTTTACGGTTTTTATGACGGCGACGGCAACGGCGGCGGCAATGGTAATATCTGGAAGATTCGTTTCATGCCGACGAAGCTCGGCGAGTGGGACTATACGTGGTCATGGCCGGACAGTACACCCGGAGGTACGGGCAGCATCAACTGCATCGCAACGGGCCGGGGTAAGGGCGTGATACAAGCCTGTCAGTCAAACACGAACTGGTTTGCCTATAACGGGACGGATCCGGTCTATCTGAAATCCTATTACGTGGGCGCGGCGGTCCAGACGCCCATAGACTGGACTGCTGCGAATATTTACCAGCCGCTGATCGATCGCGGGTACAACCATATGCAGTTCAATACCATGCTGCCCACGGAGTGGGTCAGTACGGACTACTGGTCGGGTGCACCGTGGCGATCGAGCGACTATCTTTTTACCAATAATAATCCACGTTACAACATGAACTTCGCGGTCTGGAAGCTGATCGAGGATCACCACAAGTGGCTGAACGACCGTGATATCGGGATGCATTATTTTCAGGGTTTTACCGGCAAGCATCTGTATACCCACGTTGATTTCGCCGCGTTGAGTGCGTCGGATCAGGCATTCTACATCAAGTACACATGTGCACGTCTGGCGCCGTTTGCGAATGTAGCGGGTTTCTGCTTCACGTGGGAAACGGGCGACGGTACAACGGAGCGTCGGTTTGTGGATCTGCTGGATGAATATGATCCGTGGGACCATCTGCGGACAATGATGCGGGGGTCCTACGATGAAAATGAAGCGCGTAACGGGGCGTGGAACTATGGGAATTACAATTTTGTTTCCACGGAAGTGGTGGGGCCGTACCCTGGTAATCCTGGCCATCGTAACGGCTGTGATCAGACCTCACAGTTCGTCTATGATTTGATGAAGGCGACGAGTGACTACTATGACAAGCCTGTATTCCACAGTGAATGCTGGGGCATGTGGCATGAATGTTACGGTGCCTGTGAGACATCGGTCCGACGAACCGCCTGGGCCAACGCCATGGCGGCCGTGAGTGCGACATGGGACTGGGATACGGCGAACTGTCTGGCGCATCCGCAGCCGTCGGGCATGTTCTCATCGGCGGCGGATGAATATATCGACATTCAGACCGATGTCATGATGAATGAAGTGCAGTTCAATAAACTGAACTGTTATCCCCAGGTGAATAATGGTGCCAAGGCACTTGCGGAACCCGGCAAACAGTACGTGGTTTACAAGGAAGGCGGCGGGCAATTCAATCTGACAGTGGCGTCGAGCACGTATGAAGGTAAATGGGTGAACTGTGTCACCGGCCAGAAGAACGACATCGGCACGGTGACCGGTACGGGCGGAAGTATGTCATTCACCTCGCCGTTCGGCGGAACAGATGCGGCATTGGTCCTTGCCCAACCGATCAATCCATGCGATCCATCGCCGCTCGATGCGATTGCTGTCGGCCAGGCGCAGATCGACCTGAGCTGGCGTAGCGACGGGAGTTGCAGCGAGTTGAATTACCGTATCGAGCGTAACGACGGCGGCGGGCTGGTGCAAATTGCTCAAGTCGCTGCGAATACGACGGCGTACAGTGATACGGGTCTGACGGCGGATACTTCTTATACCTACCGTGTGCGTGCAGATCTGGGCGGCGGCTCGTTCGAGAACTCGAACGAAGCAACAGCCACAACGCATCCTGCACCACCTGCCGCTCCGAGCAACCTGGTTGCCACGGCACAGGCCGATGCCCTTGTGATCGACCTGTTGTGGCAGGACAACGCTTCCAACGAGGCGGGGTTCCGTATCGAGCGTATGAAAGACGGCGCCCCGTCATTCACCGAGATCGATACCGTCGGCGCGGATGAAGAGTCCTATGCGGATTCGATCGGCCTTGAGATAGTGACAACCTATACCTATCGTGTCCTCGCGTACAACGCGGGCGGTGAATCTGCGTATACGAACGTGGATTCGGCCACCACGCCGTTCCTAGCCGACCCGATCAAGGTAGACGATGCGGACATTCCGCCGATGTCGTATACGGGCACGTGGAGCGCCAAGACCGGCGAGCCGACGCGGTACATGGGGACACTGCATGAAAGTGATTCGGCGGGATCAACCGCATCGTTGGCGGTGACGTGTACGAGTTTCAAGATTTACGGTGATAAGCGGAATTGGGGTGGCGAAGCGACGGTGACCATTGACAGCGTCAGCCAGGGTACGATCAGTTACCAGGGTCCCGATGAGGATTCCGTTCTGATAGCGGAGTTTACCGGTCTGTCCTGCGGTGAACATACCATTGTGCTTACCGTGAACGGCGGCGGCTGGTGTTACCTTGACTATATCGAGTATCAGCCCTGCACCGGCGGTCCGGATAACATTCCGGCTGATCCGACGAACCTGGTTGTGACCATGGTCAGCGACGAGCAGTTGGATCTGAGCTGGACGGATAACTCGGGTATGAACAACGATGACGCCGAGCTGTTCTATATCGAGCGTCGTCTGGCATCCGGCGGCAGCTATCAAGTGCTGACGGATGTTCCCGGCACGACCACGACGTACAGTGACACGGGTTTATCGTATTCGACGGAATACTGCTACCGCGTGATAGCGTGGAATGCGATTGGTTATTCGGCGCACTACAGCAACGAAGACTGTGAACTGACGGCCGGCCCGCCGGATCCACAGTCGCCGTCGAACCTTGAAGCCCAGCCGGTGGGGGGAAAAGTGATCCTGACGTGGGATGCCAATACCGAGACGGATCCGGCCGTGCTGTACTACATTGTGTCCCGCGCCGAGGGTAGTGGTGGGCCGTATTCGCCTGTAGCGGTGGCGTTCATGGGAACGAACATCACAGACAGCCAGGTGGTCAATGATGTCGAGTACTGCTACAAGCTGAAAGCGGTAGATACCTTCGGTCATCAATCATCTGATTCTGATCCGGTCTGTGCCACCCCGCACCAGGTTGATCTGCCGGCATCGCCGAGTAATCTGTCAGCGACGGCCGTATCTCACAGCCAGATCGACCTGAGCTGGTTGGACAATTCGGACAACGAGACCGGCTTCCGCATCGAGCGTACCAGCGATGGATATTCGACGACGGTGGGAGCGAATGTGACTGGTTACAGTGATACGGGCCTGGCGGGTAGTACGACGTATACGTACAAGGTGTATGCGTACAATGTAGACGGTGATTCGCTGGAGCCGAATCCGACGTCGAGTGCGACGACGGATCCGTCACCGGGTCCGAACCCGCCGAGTCATCTGACGGCGACGGCGATCAGTGCAAATCAGATTGTGACAGTCTGGCATGACAATTCCGGCGACGAGACGGGATTTGCGATCGAGCGTAACGACGGCGGCGGATACAGCCAGGTGGGTACGGTCGGCGTGAACGTGACGAGCTATGTGGACGGCGGGTTGACGGCGAATACGACGTATACGTATCGGGTGAAGGCGACTGGTTCGCCAGAGGATTCGGATTACTCGAACGAGTCGACAGAGACGACCCCGGTAAGCGGTGGCACGGGTAATGAGGTGACGCTGGACGATGCGGATGCCCAGATTGTGTACGGTGGTTCCTGGAATCCTCAGAGCGGTTGGGGTGGCCGTTACCAGACGACGCTGCACGAGAGCGAAGATGTGAATGCGACGGCGACGCTGGTATTCACGGGTGTGGCGGTGGAGCTGATTGCGGAGCGTCACGATTGGGGCGGCCAGGCGGAAGTGTTTATAGATGATGCTTCGCAGGGTATAGCCGATTTTACCGGCGTGGAGCAGCTACAGATACCGATCATGACGATCACCGGCCTGTCGGCTGGCGAGCATACATTCCGCATGGAGAAGGTGAGCGGCGGCTGGATATACGTTGATGCGATCAAGTACACGGAGCCATCGGGTCCGGCCCTACCCCCATAGGTGTTAAGCTAAGTGCCCCATTCTTCAACCTCTTCCAGCACGTATT
>CAYRND010000220.1:0-4413 GCA_964425365.1 uncultured Phycisphaeraceae bacterium | reverse complement strand
GATGTCAAGTCCATCGACGTAAAAATTCATCCGCTTAGCTTAACACCTATGCCGTAGCGGTCGGCCCCATCGCGCCGACCGGCCTGGTGGCTCTTGCACTGTCATCCAGTGAAATCGACTTGAGCTGGACGGACAATTCGAGTGATGAACAAGAATTTCGAATCGAGCGCAGTAGCGGCAGCGCTTATGCGGAAATCGGAATCGTCGGTGCGAACGTCGTCATCTTCAGCGATACCGGCCTGTCAGCAGGTATTTCGTATACCTACCGCATTGCAGCCTATAACGCCGGCGGTCATTCGCCGTACTCGAATACCAGTTCAGCGACAACTGCTGAAGGCAGTATCCTTCGTGAATACTGGACGGGTATCAGCGGTACCAGCGTCACGGCTCTGACCGGTGACATGAACTATCCCGATAATCCCAATGGCAGCAACGAACCAACCAGCTTTGAAGCGCCGACTGACTGGGCAGACGACTACGGTACGCGGATGCGCGGTTACCTGCATGTACCTGTCACCGGCAGCTACGAGTTCTGGATTGCCAGTGATGATTCCAGTGAATTGTGGCTGAACACCAGCGGCAGCAGTCCCGGTGGAGCGTCGATCATCGCATACATCGACGGGTGGACCAATTCACGTGAATGGACGAAGTACGGCTCGCAACATGCCACCGGCATCACGCTTCAGGCAGGCCAGAAGTATTACATCGAGGCATTGCAGAAGGAAGGCAGCGGCGGTGACAATCTGGCGGTTTCATGGCAGGGACCGGGGATAACGCAAGAGGTCATCCCCGGCGATTATCTCTCGCCCTGGACCGATTCACCGCCGACAGAAGTGCCCGCTGCTCCGACTTCACTTGTCGCGACAGCTGTCAACAGTTCGCTGATCAGTCTCACCTGGACAGATAATGCGGATAATGAGTCCGGTTTCAGCATCGAGCGTAAAGCCGGCGTCGCGGCTTTTGCCGAAGTCGGCACCGTATCGACTGACATGGAAATTTATAACGACGCAGGTCTGACACCGGAGACAACCTATACATACCGTATCCGGGGTTATAACGTAGTCGGGTATTCATCTTACTCCAATGAAGCGTCGAATACCACGCCTGTCTCTACCGGCGGATGGCTGGAATCGCATATCGGCGGTTGTGATCCTTCGGGCGCCTATACGGACAATGCAGGGACATGGACCCTCACAGGAATCGGTGAAGGGATATCACCGAGCGATGCAACGGATCAGACCTATTTCATTTACAAGGAAGTCACCGGCGACATTGAAATTATCTGCCGCAATGTGAACAGCGGCGGCGGGACCGCCGGCCGGCAGTGCGGGGTGTGCATCCGCGACTCGCTCGACACAGGAGCAAGACAGATTTCCGCTATGCACAGCAACAACATGAGCTGGGTTTACGGCAGCTACCGCACTGTAATGGATGGCAATAACACGTGGGCCGACGCCGGCATGAACACCAATCCCAACATCTGGCTCAAAGTCAGTCGTACAGGTGATACCTGCAGCATGTACTATTCGTCTGATGGGGCTGACTGGACGCAATTCGGAGGTAATCAAACGATCACATTTACCGGCAATATTTACGTCGGCGTCTTCGCCAGTTCGGAAAGCAGTACAACAACCACCACCAGCGACTTCCAATACGACAATATCACAACCAACCCGTAGATCACCCCGAATCGCATCCGACATATCTCCTTTTTACACAAGGCGGGCGGCATTGGTATCAATCACCCTCCAAAATCCGTTAAAACAGGCAATCTGGAGAATACCGGTCGACAGGCGCCGCATTGAATATCCTCACAGATTTTCCTGCAATTGAAATTAACACAAAAACAACATAAAAGTCATATGATCATTGAGTACAGGTAATTCCCCCTATTGAATTATTCTGATGACTGATGTATATTCACATACTGACCAATTATTCGTCAAGGGTCATTTCATTCTGTCGGAGTCGAGAAAAGCATCAACCATTCATTCCGTTTTTGTCATTCATAGCAAGGTGATTCCGGCAGTCAGCAGTTTGTCGTTACAGATACATCACGTTTATACCAACCATCCTAGCTGAGCGTTTACTGCCAAGTTGTAAGCAGTCAGGTAGTTATTGTATCAATTACCTGGAACAAATATGGAGTCCTTAACTCATCATGTGCAGTATCAGAAAACCGTCACAAAAGGAGCACGAGGAATGATAACACGCAGAACCGACCGAATCGGGTTCATAGCTGTCTTGACCATTTCGGCATCAATTGGTTTAATTCAGACGGCCAATGCAGAAAACAATCACCTTGATCACACTGTCGATGCCAACGGTGTTCATGTCACGGGATTTGATGTCTACGGATCAAAAGTCATTTACGACAACGACTGGACGCAGGATGTCCCGGACGACGAGTATATCTACGCTCATGCAAGTCTTGGCAACCTCGAGCTGGTCGGCGTAATCGCAACGCGTGACATGTGGCCGGGCGACGGACAATCCTATACCTACTCGCTTCAATCATCGATTGATCAGTTGACTTGGGGCATCAACAATGCCCGTGCGGCGGGGATGGCGAATATTCCGGATGTCACCGCCGGGGCCGACGGCATCCTCGTCAAGCCGGGTAGCGGGCAGATCGACGATACCGTCGCCGTTCCGAGCGACGGCAGCAATCTGATTGTCCAGCAGGCTAACCTATGCACACCTGCCAAGCCGCTGTTGATTTTCGCAGGTGGCAACTTCACCACGATCGCCAACGCCGCTCTACAAGACCCGACCATTACCGACAAGATTATCGTCTTCGGACTCTCCGGCGGCTATAACGTCAAGGATGCCTGGGCCTGCTATGTCACCGGCAAGCGTTGCAAGATGATGATGTGGGGTAATGGTTATTACTTCAGCGCTAACAGTGTATTCGATCGGTACCGATTCGATGCCCTGCCCGGCGACAATCCCGGCGAACCGGGGTATGAAGTCAAGCAGGAGCTGATTCGATATATCGAATCATCACTTGGCCAGGCCAATCAGCTTGGCGATGGCTCGAATACCGTCTGGGCGTTCGACAATTCCGTCTACCTGCAGGCCAGGATGCTTTACCTGACCGGCGAACCACTGAACAGCACCACTGTCACCGATCCTCAGGACCCGTGGGACGTACTGGATATCTGGCCGAAGGACACCGCCAACGACTGGGACCAGATGCAGGAGACGTTCTTCGCAACGATGGAAAACCCGTCGATTTATGATCCGCAACCACCTACACCGCCTGACGCACCCACCGACCTGGCGGCTACTGCGGTTTCCGATGCGCAGATCAATCTGTCATGGACAGATAATGCGGATAACGAAGATGGGTTCAGAATTGAACGGAAAACTACCGGTAACTACGCGCCACTGGTGACGGTCGGTGCAAACGTCACCAGCCATATGGATACCGGGCTGACGTACATGACAACTTATACATATCGGATCCTGGCGTATAACACAACAGGCGACTCGACATGGAGCAACGAAGCATCAGACCAAACACTGGAGCCTGCTCCTCCCGCGGCACCGATCAATCTACTGGCTGTGCCGGATGAAGACCGTGTTACACTCACCTGGGATGCCAATACCGAAACCGACCCGTATGTGATCTACTATAAAATCCATCGCAGTACCACACAGGGTGGACCGTATACGACGGTTGCCGTCGCTTTCGGTGGAAACAATATCATCGACTTCAGTGTAACCAGCGGTACGACGTATTATTATGTCATCACCGCCGTGGATATCTGGCCGCATGAATCAGGATATTCCAGTGAAGTCCATGCCTCACCGCATGTCCCGAATCCGCCTGACGCACCCAATGCATTGGTTGCCACGGCCGTCAGCGCTACTCAGATTCATCTCAACTGGACGGATAACGCGGATAATGAAGACGGATTCCGAATTATCCGTAACAGCGCCGAGCTTGATACCGTCGGTGAAAATATCACCAGCTACGACGATACCGGACTCTTGCCGGGTACCACTTACAATTATAAGGTCATGGCTTATAACATTGACGGTAATTCTCCCGAACCGAACCCCACCGACTCGGCAACAACCGAGCCCCAGCCCGGTCCGAACGCACCAGGCAACCTGGCGGCAATCGCCCTCTCTTCCAGCCGGATCGACCTGAGCTGGACTGACAATGCAGATAATGAAGATGGGTTCCAGATCGACCGGAAGGTCAGCAGTGGATCATACACGCAGCTTGATACGGTTTCGGCCGATGTAACCAGTTACTCTGACACCAGCCTGACAGCAGGCACGTCCTACACGTATCGTGTGCTGGCGTATAACACGGGTGGTGAGTCGGCGTACTCCAATGAAGATTCAGCCGTCACCGCAGCAGGCAGCGTGCTTCGCGAATACTGGACGGGGATCAGCGGT
>CAYRND010000219.1:0-4686 GCA_964425365.1 uncultured Phycisphaeraceae bacterium | reverse complement strand
CTTTGGCATGAGAAGCCCGCACCCCGTGACGTTCGGCTGCACCTGGATGCCGTTTAAACGCAACTTGAGGCTGCCGTCGGCCGTGAGATTGGATTTTCATCCTTACTCTGTAGTGTAATATACGGTTTTGGAGTGGGTATGTCAAGGGGGTGATTGGGGGCTGGCGCGAATATTTTGTTGATAGTTGTTGTATATTATTGATGTTTATAGGGTTAATTGGTGATAAATTTTTTTACCACGAAGGTCACGATGGGCATGAAGAAGAGGGGGGTTCAAGGTTGGGGATAGAGGTCGGGGTCGGTATCGGGGTCGGGTATCGGGCATTGGGAATCGAATTTCGGTATTCGCTATTGCGGAGTTCATATTGCACGCGGAGTCGCGGAGGGCGCGGAGAAGCGGTTTGTTATCCGCAGATGTGGAGGATGGGCGCAGAGGGTTGATGGTTTTTACGATGAAGTGATTGAAGGGCATGAAGGGTTGGATTGTTGATAGTGGTTATTCAGCAGAATCTGTGGGTAGCAAAGAGCTGAAACACTTCAAAGATATTCATGGTGTTATTGGTGTAAGCGATCGGTTGCCTGTTGTCCGGGCCGTATTTTTCGCCTTTCAGTTCCCTGGTGTTTGTGAGGGAACTGAGGGGCGAAAAATACTTGTATAATCGTAGCCGGGCATGGCTGAAGCGTTGCACCGTTTTGATAAACGTATCGTCGAAAGTTCTATCCTGGCTTGCAATTCAACGGGTTCAAAGCCATGAAAGCATTCGACAGCGGTGTGCCATGGGTGGTTTGAATTACAAAAACAGATTGACGATCGAACCAGCCAATGGCCATTGCGAGCTGAAAATCGCGGGAATCGGGATCTATCATGTACTTGGACAGCTCTCTGAACCTGAATTAACCTACAGTTTCTGCTGAGTAGGCAAAAGTGAAAATGATTGATCCGTTAGTTGCCAGTTGGGCTCTGACCCCACTTGGTTTCCGCTTCCTATTCAATCTTCATTATTATGAGATGTTTCGTCAAGTTCGGATTGACCCAGCCAGTAACACGCCATGGGTGCTGGTATTTTCAGGATGGTCAACTTGTGGTTCGGGTCGTTCTGATGGTACATGATGCCGAAATCGGACAGTTCTCGCGTGATTATATATCCGAGAGCAACTTTTCTGGCCTGGCAGAATTCAAGCATGCCTTTCAGTTTCGTCCAATCCGTATTCATACGGTATTTCACTTCAAAAGGCACAAGCCGGTCGCCGATCTGTGCAATGATATCCACTTCGTGGTGATGTTTCCCACGCCAATAAGAAAAGCCGATGCTATGCCTGTAATAGCGAGTATAGACATGCTTGAAAAAAGCGGTTTCAACTGCTTTGCCCATGGCGGTGGGATCTTCCAGCATAGCTTTACCTTTGAGCATGACACTGGGAGCGATGGCGGCATCAGCGAGATAGATTTTAAATCGGCATCGCAAGATTTCCTTGCCGTATCCAAACGGCGGCAATCGGTGAATCAGATGTGATGCTTCCAACAGTTTGATGAAATTCGTTGCGGTTGGTTTTTTTACTTCAAGATTCCTGCTGAGGTCGACCATATCGAGTAAACCGCCGTCGTGAAGACAGAGATAGAGGAATGTCTGCTCCATTTCGATTATTCTGCGGATACCGTAAAGCGACGTCATATCGCGTTTGAGCACCTTATCGACAATATCTTCACGTAATAACGATTGCGCTGTGTTAATGTCCGGGACAACGGCGCATTGTGGGAATCCGCCACGAAGCAGGTATTCGTTAAAAAAACCGGCGAGAGGCCGGGCGTCGGCAGCGACGCGGCTGAAGTCCTCGTCGCGCCATGATAGAAGTTTCTGTAAAGATGAAATTGCGGGTAAATGAACGGGCGACAATTGACGCAATTGCAGGAATTCATAGAACGATAAGGTAGCCAGTTGCACGACATGCCATCGGCCGACACCGGACTCCTGACCTTCAGTGGCCAGAGGTGTTGCTGAGCCAGTTACTGCAATACGGCGATTTGTATGGAAGTCGACCTGATGCTTAAGCCAGACCTGCCAGTCCCCGGCATATTGAATTTCGTCAATAAAGATATACTCTTCCGGGTGATTGCCCGGTTCAATCTCATGCCATAGATTGATCAATTGATCCAATCCCACCAACTTGATCAGTGGATGGTCAAATGTAATGTAGAGTATCCGGCTGGGTTCGATTTTCTCATGATCAATCAGGTGGGCAATGACTTGCAGCAAGAGTGTTGTTTTTCCGGTTTGCCTGGCGCCTGATAAAAGAACTGCCCGTGGGGCAGGCGGGTGAATGATCCACTGACTTAACTGCCCGAATACCGCTCGCCGCCAGCAGGGCAAAGAAGTCACAGGTTCGTTGCGCCACCAGGGATTAAACTGTCTTAATACCGATATCAGTTCTGATTTTGAGCTTATCATGATGTTATTTTATCTAATCTCTAAAATTAAGCAAAGTATACTATATCTATATCGTCGAATTAAGAAAATGGCCTTATTTTTGTGTACATTTTGAGAAAACTCGCGATTCCGTTCATAATGCTAACCTGCGGCACGTTTATTCACAGAATTTTGAAGTGTTTCGCTACACATTTTCCTGGATTGGGGTAAGTGAACCGTTGTCATGGGGTTGAGAGTTATGAGTTGAGGATTATTGATTCGAGCGACGGATGCACTTTTCCCTGTCAATGCCTCGAATGAAGCAATGGTGTGTTGGGGCATGGGATATGGGTGGTTATTGGTGGTATGATTGATGATGTGTTAATTGTTTGATTTCTGGTTGGCGGGGAATATGGGAAGTATTGCGCCGGTTGTGGAGAGCAGGATGAAGGGTGTGATGCTGATGATCATGCCGGTGGTGATGTTGCCGGTGGTGATTGCGAGAGCGTGACCGAGAAGACCGATTGCTGGTCCGAGTGCGAACCCAGTGCCGATGAGTCCTTCGTGTATGGCGCCAGCGTGTACGGCAGCGTTTTTGACGACGAGAGCGTAATATAGAGCGGCGAAATAGCAGAGACCAGCGGCGGCGCCGAAGAGCAGTTCGCCTGTGAGTACGGTGATCAGGTTTCTTCCGAAGAGGATCATGAAGAATCCTGCGGGCATGCTGATGGTGATCAATGCGAGCGGTGCCTTCCGGCCGTACCAGAAGGTGAAGGTAGCGAACGCGGCGAATGCTGCGACGCGAATGACATCGAGCAGCGAGGCCGCCCAAGTGGATTGCGAGAGCGTGAGGCCGAGGTTTTGAAAGAGTTTCGGCATGAGGGGAGCGAGCAGGAAGAGCATGGTATAGCTACCGAGCATAGACCAACGGCTGGAAGCGAGTAGTCGTCGGTATCGTTTGATGGAGATCTGCGAAGGCCGATTGGGGTGGTCGTGAGGGAGGTGTTCAGGTGAAAGGGGGATATCGCGGAGCATCATGATCGCGGCCAGGTTGATAATTGCGGCGCAGTAGAACAGAAGATTCGGCATTGGGGAGGCGATCATCGGGCCGGAGGCGGCGACTGCGAGAGGAACGGCGGCGGCCCAAGCGATATTGAACTGTCCGACGGCGCGTAAGGTCAGTCGAGGCGAACGGCCGGCGCTGATGTAACTTTCGACGATCGGCCACTTCAGGCCGTTGAGCAGTCCGAGCAATGAGAAGCAGATCATGACGGTCGATTTCAGAGTAATGATAGCCAGTGCGGCGTGCATGAGCAGTTGGCCGGTGACGGCGGCGAGCAGTAGTGGCCGTTCGCGGGTTTTCGTACTGAGTGGATGGCAGATGATCGCGCCGATAACGTAGGTGATACCGAATACGAGCGCGAGCCAGAGGTTCTGCGATTCGGTGAAGGCCATGCGTTCGTGTGTGTAGAAGTAAACGCCGCGTTCGAGTAGGATTGTGGCGAAGCTTTCGATGAAGGAGACGATTAACAGCCGGTGCTGCAGATTCATATGAATTTCCGGGTCATTCCTTTTCTGATTTCCTTGTCGGCGTCGCGTCGTTTGAGGTCCTGACGTTTATCGTGAGATTTCTTGCCGGTGCTGACGCCGATTTCGACCTTGACCCGGCCACGAGAGAAGTACATAGCCAGTGGTATGAGCGTGGCGCCTTTGGCGCTGGTGAGTCCGGCGAGTTTTGCGATCTGCCGTTTATGTGCGAGCAGTTTCCGTGGTCGGATGGGATCGTGCTGGTTGACCCCCGCCTGTCGGTAGTGTGCGATGTTGACGCCGTAGAGGTAGAGTTCCATGGTCTGAGGCTCGACGCGTGCGAAGCCTTCAGCGAGCGAGACCTGTGACTGGCGCACGGATTTGACCTCGCTACCGTAGAGTACGATACCTACCTCGAGCTTCTCGGAGATGTGGTAATCGTGTGTAGCCCGGCGGTTAGCGATCCGCGGGCTCATATTATCGTTTTTCTTTCTGGCCATATTGAAGGAGGTATTGTAACAATTTTGTTAAGTTAAGGCTGTTCAAGGCAGGCGTCAGTGTCAGTGGTGTGCGAGGTTTTCATGTTGGGTGTGTACCGGTAGCCGGTTATGGATGAGCCGGGGGTCTGCGTGATATTTACCGATACCGACTATTTCGGTGATTGCGGGCGTGTCATTTTTTCTGCGTTGGGGGGGGGCGTGGGGGCATAGGTGTTAAGCTAAGTGCCCCATTCTTCAACCTCTTCCAGCACGTAT
>CAYRND010000218.1:0-4687 GCA_964425365.1 uncultured Phycisphaeraceae bacterium | reverse complement strand
TTATCGGCTTGCCCCGGTGGTAAACTTGAGCTTTTATAGCGCTGTAGTGTTAGTTTGTCAGCGTTGGCCGTGTTACCGGCGCAGGGTCAGGATTACGTGGTCAGGATGGGCTATGTGATTCCGTCTGATCGGTCGCCTCAGCCTGGTGCGGTAGAAGAACTGCGTGAGAGTATGGCGGCGATACAGGACTGGTATGAAGAGAACATGCTACGTCAGGGTTTCGGTGCGAAGACGTTCAGGATCGAGACGGAAGCAGATGGTGTTACGCCGCGTGTTCACGTGATTTATGATAATGCAGTGACTGCGTATTATTTGAGTGCGGAGGATGTGCCGTTGTCCCAGCGGGCGACGACGATAATCGAGCGATTGCGTGAATCGATGGTTCGCATGGGTTACGGCAATATCGGTTGGCAGAATAACGAGAACTGGCTGGTGATGGGGGAATCGCACGTTCAATTGCCGGACAGTACGACCACGGGCGCGGTCTGGCGAGGTGGGACGGGTGGTCGTGACCATGGCGGGGAGGCGTATCTTTCGAGCACGATCATGTTCCGGTTCAATCTTGATCTGTTGACGGATACCCGACCGTACGACGGCGAGTTCGAACCTCGAGTCGGGCCGTATCCTATGATCTGGGATGTGACGTTCGATTATTCTCAGGGCGATACGTTCAGTTACCTGAGTTCGACGGCGTTATACGGAATCGGTCACGAGATGGGACATGCGTTCTGTCTGCCGCATCAGCCGCTGAACAACTGCAATATGATGGGCGGCGGCCGTGGTGTACGCGGCGCGATTCTGCCAGAGCTGTTTCCTCAGGATGACAGTCGTCTTGCGTATGGTTCGGCGTTATTGTTGAATTCATCGCGATATTTCAATCACGGTCAGACGTGGACGGACAACAGCAAGCCGTCGGTGACGATAGATACGCCGAACGGGACGATAGTCCCGGTTAACGGTCACCTCGAGATCAGTTTTACGGCGAGCGACTACGAGAGCGGATTAGCAGCGGCCTTTCTGCGTTGCGGCGATGAATGGGGTTCGATGCCGCTGTCGGGAACGTACGCTGAGACGTCGTTTCAGACGCCGTATTATGAGCCTGGTGTTGCCAGAACCTATCAGGTTGTTGTGATGGACCAGCAGGGTAACAAGCAGGCCACCATGGTAACGGTAACACCCGAGTCGGGTCATAACCGGGCACCCATACCGCGCGTCGAGCTGGCGAATTCACGGTTGAAGGTGGGTGTGCCGTTCACGATCAATGTATTTGAACAGTGGGGATTCGGTTATGAAAGCGATTGGTCGGGGACGACAGTGGAATGGGACATGGACGGTGACGGCAGTTATGACACGCTGCCGGCAACGAATAAGTCACTGTCGTGGACCTACGACCAGACGGGGATATTTCAGATCAAGGCGAGGTTGATCGATCCGCAGGGAGCGACGGCGGTTTCTTTGCCGATCGGTGTACGCGTGACGGAGGATCCCCCGGCGTCGCCGGTTGATGTCCACGGAGAGTACAAGAGTTCGGGACATATTGTCATCACGTGGCGTAATGGCGATGTGGGTACGCCATCGGCGTATGACATTTATCGCGACGGTCAGTTCGAGGCTCGGACGGGAAGTCTTTACTACACGGACAGCGGTCTGGAGCCGTGGACGAGATATTGTTACCGGGTGTTAGCACACATGGACAGCGGTGCTGATTCGGAGCCGAGTGAGGAGGTGTGTATTGTGACCAATGACCAGACATTACTGTCGGTGTCGGAGGCGGCGGTGACGTCATCGGCTTACGACATAGGCAATCCGTCGAGCTGTTTTGATGGCAATGAGAATACGATCATGCGTTCGACGTCGACGGTGAACCCGGCGTGGGTACAGGTGTCATTTCCTGATGTGCGTGTAGTGACGAAGTTGAGTGCGATGCTGGGCCAGCCGGGTTATCCTGACATAGATAAGAACATCTGGTGGGTCGAGGCGGCGGACACCCAGTCTGATCTTGACGGTCAGACCGGCAGTTACATCATGGCACTCCCTTCGGATGTTTATACGCTGGACGGCGACTGGGACCGCGTACTGCTGTCGCAGCCTGTGAGCCGTCGGATATGGAAGTTCAATCTTCAGCGGACGGTGCCTGCAGGCGGGAGCGGATACGTCCACGTACGCGAGTTGGAGTTATGGACGGAATCGAGCGCGGTTGCGCCATCAACACCTGAAAACTTTGAGATAACGGAAGTGTTGGATGATACGATTTCGATGCAATGGGATGATACGTCGATGAATGAATCGTCGTTCCGCATGGAGCGTCGAGCGGATTTCGAGCCTTCGTTCGAGACGGTGGGTATGACAGCCGCCGATATGACGAGTTGGCAGGATAGTGGTCTGCTCCCTGCGACGGTATATTACTATCGCGTAATAGCTTGCAACGGCTACGGTGATTCCGCAGCGAGTGAGGAGGACTATGCAACGATTACGCCGCCGCCGCCGCCGAAGCCGACGGGGTTGGTTGCGATCTCGTATTACAATGAAGCGAGGTTGTTCTGGACGCCGGATACTCAGACCGATCCGCCGGTGCTTTATTACAAGATATTCCGATCGACAGTACAGAACGGGCCGTATCGAACAGCGGCGGTAGCGTTCGGCGGTTCGAGGATTTTTGACCACAGTGTGATCAATGACACGACGTATTATTACCGGATAACCGCGGTGGATACGTGGGGTCATGAATCGGAGTTATCTGATGAAGTTAATGCGACGCCGTATCAGCTTTATCCGCCGCCTGCTCCGGAGCTGTTCGCATCAGTGATGACCTGGTCGGAAGGAGGCAGTATCAATGTATTCATGTACTGGAATTACGGTGGTAGTGGTTCAGACACGATGGAGGTTGAACGTAAGGTCGGGCGCAGGAGGGTGATTTCGAAAGTCGTGGTTCGACCTCGGCGGGCAGGAATTCCTATGATTGCAATCTGAGTCCGGATACCCTGTATACATACCGAATTCGTCAGTGTAACGAAGCGGGTTGTTCGCCGTATTCGAATGAAGTCGAACTGACGACGCCGGTGCTGCCCATGCCTGCCACGCCGAGTGATGTTACTGCGACGGTTATTTCACTTGATCAGATCAACCTGAGCTGGACGGACAATTCCGAGGTGGAAGCTGGTCATATAATCGAGCGAGTGGTAGACGGTGGATCGCCTGAGCTGATTACGGTACCCGGTGCGAATATCACCATGTACCAGGATACTGATCTACTGGGAACGACGGCGACGTATGCGTATCGCGTGCGGGCCTATAATAGTGCCAGTGAATCATATAACTCGAACGAAGCGGCAGTTACAGTGTATTACGATCCGATCGAGACGATGATTGATGATGCGGATGCGGGGATTACCTACACCGGCGACTGGAATGCGAGGTCCGGCCTGGGCGGTCGGTACATGGATACCACGCACGAGAGTGAAGACGGTGGTGCCGTGGTCGAGTTGACATTTACGGGATTTGAGATCCAGCTTATTGCGGAGAAGCAGCAGTGGGGCGGGACGGCGGATGTTTATATCGATGACATGCTAGAGCTTGCAGACGTCAGTTTTTATAACGGAGGCGGCCAGTTGCTACAGCAGGCGATATTCACCATCGGCGGCCTGTCATACGGCGAGCATACGATCCGGATCGAGAAATCCGGGGGTTCATGGATTTATGTGGATGCGTTTAGAGTGAAGCATTACTGAATTACCGGCTTACGGCAGTAGTGAAACCTTGAGGTTTTCAAGAAGACACCGGCTGTACCCTTAGCAGCCGGTGTTTTTTAATTGCGGGTGATTAACAGAAGAGGTTATTGTGATAAGGGTGGTTATTTTTTTTTCAGAACGGCTCGCCAGCCAGTGAGCTGGATGGGTGGGCGGATCATGGAAGCGTTGCTGGAGTGTCGAACGTCGTTGACGGAGATGAAAGCGTTTTCATCGACGGTTCGAGCGATTCTGATGACTTCCTGAGTTTTACGTCTGGAGATAACAGTGAGGCAGAGCGCGACTTCGCCTTCACGTCCGTAAGCGGGTATTTCGGTGACCACGTAGCCTGCGAGTCGTAGGGCGAAAGCGACAGAATGGACCCGTCCGCGTGAGATGATGATGGCAAGCTGCCGGCCGATGCCCATTTTCTGGTCGATCATGACACCCACCATATTCCCGGAGGCGAAGCCGATGCAGTAGGCGAGGATATTCAGGATGGTTATATTGGTGAGTACGCCAGAGACGGCGGTGATCCAGATGAACACTTCGCAGAATCCGAGGCAGGCAGCAAGTAGTCGATAGCTGCGAACGACCATAATGATACGGATGGTGCCGATGGAAACATCGGTGATTCTTGCCAGGATAATGAACGCGGCGAACAACCAGGGATAAGTAGTGATTGAATCGAGAAACTGCTGCATGATATTAGTCCATTGATGTCCATGTCTGCATTGTCAATTATACAGAATTTTGTGACGATGAGGTTAAACTGGCGTGATCCAAGTAGAACGAATTTGTGCCGAACTGCAGATGAATCATACCGAGCATCTATGGCGCAATATACAAGTCGCATAAAACATCATCTTGCAGCTATCCATCGAGTTCATCTGTGAGCATCTATTACTTTAACACTACAGCGCTATAAAAGCTCAAGTTTACCACCGGGGCAAGCCGATAAC
>CAYRND010000217.1:0-4723 GCA_964425365.1 uncultured Phycisphaeraceae bacterium | reverse complement strand
AGGCATGTCCACACTTTTTCAAGTTCTACCTACGCAAGATCCGGATGAACCATAATTTACCTCACCGTGTAAATGATGGGTGTCTATGAAATAGGTCTCATCTGTACCGACGGATCCCACTTCATGCCATTCATCCTGATTCTGATAAGGTTTCCTCTGAATGATGAAGCCGTCTTCATTGTCGCTCGTATCCGTCCATGAAAGATGGATTTCACCGGGTCCCGCAGTGTTCGCCTGTACGTTGATCGGCGGATGAATACCCGCCATCGTCGGTGTCATGGTGTAAGCGTAACTGTAGTGCTGTGGATAGAGAATGTACTGTGGCAGCGGCTGGGCGCCCCAGCTGTTGGCGCCGCCTACACCGGTCTGGCCATAGTCGATATTGACGGTGTAAGCGTCATCGGTCAGCAGATCGGTGATGTGCTTTGCATTTTCCAGTGTTTCCATCGTATACGGCCAGGCCGATACCGACAGATGCTGCTCACCGCGGATCATCAGACCGTTGCCGTACGTGTCAGTGAACGAAACCCAACGAACATCGGTTCTGTTCCCGTTCTCCTGCGGCCGGACGTAATCGTGAACAAGTTGTTCGATCCGCCCGGCATACCGACCCACAGCGTTGCCGAATTTACGATCGGTCATGGTTTCAAACGGACCCCGTCCGAACCACTCCATCATTGTCATACCGGCGGGAATCTGCGTTTGCATACCCAGTCTCGGCAACTCGGGCAGATTCGAGCCCGGATGGAAATCGACCTGGACTCGGACGGTGGCATCGCCATAAATCGTGTAAAGACAATTAAAGCTGCTGCCGTTGGCATCAAGAGTCATATTTGAAGTCACTCGAAGTTCCTGCGGCGAGATGATCTGCATCGACACTGACTGGACTGTCCTGTTCGAACCGGCATGCTTCCAGATCGCACAGCGGGCAGGCATACCGTTGCCACGATCATTATCCGTCGGTGCACGCCAGCAGTTCGGGACCAGCGGCGAATCGATGAGCGTTGTCCCGCCACATGTGAATGACTCGATCACGCCGGTGGTTTTCGAAATGACCAGCCCGAACGCCTGGCCTGCGATGGTAATTGACTGGCTGTTTTCCACGGCGGAAATCGCAGGCATGGACGATGGATTCACCGGCGGCAGCGAAGGAACGGAGAAAGGTACATGGAATTGTTCCCAGGCAAGCACATGGCCGGCGTCCGCCCACGACTGATCTGCGGCGAGCGGAAGTTCCAGCATCAGAAAATACTCGGAGCCCGCCGGTTTCACCGCCGGCTCGTGGAATGGAACGACAACTTCCTGCTGTGCGCCTGCCGGCAGCATCAGCGTTGACAGTTCGCCCTGCTCGATTACCTGACCATTGCACTCGAGCCGTCAATGGATATCGAGAAAATCAAGATTCCGGAAAATGTATTGATTTCTGATACGAAGGCGGCCGGCCAGAATGTCGATCGCTTCGATTTTGACTTCCTGGTATACCTTTTTCAATTCATATAAAGAAGGATTGGGCGAGCGGTCCGGACGCGTTAATCCATTGCAGCAGAAGTTGCCGTCGTTCGGCTGGTCACCGAAATCGCCGCCGTAGGCCCAGACATCAGTGTACAAACCGGTGTTGGCATCGAGTAGCTTCTTGATCAGACCCTGATCGGACCAGTCCCAGACGCATGCACCCTGCAGCACCGGGTAGGATTCAATCACCTGCCAGTATTCATCCAGGTCGCCGCAACTGTTGCCCATGGCGTGTTCATATTCGCACAGGATCAGTGGTTTAGTGGGATTGCCTCTGGCGTAATCGCCGATCGAATTGATCCACATGTACATCGGGCAGTAAATGTCAGTGTAGTCGTTGCCGTGTGCACCTTCGTATTGCACGGGCCGGTTGGTGTCCCTGGTCTTGATCCAGTTGTAGTCCTGGACCATGTTCTGGCCGAACCCCGCTTCATTACCCAGTGACCATACGATGATGCAGGGGTGGTTCTTGTCACGCTCGACCATCCGTTTAGTTCGCTCGAGGAAAGCGGGACCCCAGGAAGCCCAGTTGACGATATTCCAATTCCCGTGTGCCTCGATATTCGCCTCGTCGATGATATACAGGCCATATGCGTCGCACAGATCGTACCAGAGCTCCTGATTGGGATAGTGCGAGGTCCGGACGGTATTGATGTTGTTCTGTTTCATCAGCCTGATGTCATGGATCATGTCATCTACGGAGACGGACTTGCCATTGCGTTCATGATGTTCATGGCGGTTGACACCCTTCATATAGATAGGCCTGCCGTTGACGCGAAGCTGTTTGTTGGTGATATCGATTTCCCGGAACCCGAACCTGCATCGCTTCACCTCGATCACCTGACCTGATGACCCGCGAAGCGTCATCACCGCGTGGTACAGTGCTGGTGTTTCAGCTGTCCATAACCGAGGCTCCGCTACTTCGGCCTGAAGATTGACCTGTGTTTCGCCTCCCGACGGCAGAATGGAACAGGTGCCTGCCATCAGAGGATCCGGACCTACCGGTTGGCCGCTGTCATCAAGCAGGGCTAATTCAACGGTATGGCTCCCCGCTGACTGACTCCCGTTATTGTGCAGCAGAAAACCCGCATGCAGAGTTGCGTCCTGGAAGTCGGTGTCAAGATCAGAACGCAGGAAGAAATCACGCATCGTGACATCGGCCGTCGAATACAGGCTGACATCGCGGTAAATGCCGCTCAGCCGCCACATATCCTGGTCTTCCAGATAACTGCCGTCCGACCAGCGGTATACCGCTACGCAGACGAGGTTGTCGCCGGTACTTACGAGCGAAGTGATTTCGAATTCCGCCGGTGTCATGCTGCCCTGGCTGTACCCGACATAGATGCCGTTGATCCAGAGATAGAACGCGCTTCTGACGCCATCAAACCGAATGAAGAGATGACGCCCTGACCAGGACGCGGGAACCTGAAAATGACGACGATGCGACCCTACAGGGTTGTTGTCGTGGGGGATATACGGCGGATTATTGGGAAATGGATAATTGATGTTGGTGTATATCGGAATGCCATAGCCGCGTGTTTCCCAGTTGCTCGGAACATCGATTGTATCCCAGCCGCTGTCATCATAGGCCGGTAGCTGAAAATCCACCGGACGGTCCGCAGGTCTGCCGACATAATTGAACCGCCAATCGCCGTTCAGCGTCATCTCATAGATTGACTTGTCGCCGGTCAATGCTGACTGCCGGTCGGGATACGGCATCCCTGTCGCCCGCGGTGGAAGCTTATTGATCTGGAAGATCGTTTCATTCTCCCATTCGGCAGCGCGGGCGGCGGACAGGAAGGTTGCTGTCAATAGTGTAAAAGCGGTCATGAAAATCTGCGATGCATACAACACGCTGAATTTTCTGTTCATCACTCTCCTCCTCATGAAATAGGCACGAGACGATAGCAACAGGAGATTCATGTCGTTGAATCAGATTGATTCGCTTGACACACGATCAGTTCAGGTTCAACCACTTCGCAGCAGTCGACGGGTACGCCAGGATACTCGATCATCGACAGGAGTTTCTGCGTCATTCGGGTGCCGATCCGGAAATTGCACTTGTCCACCGTCGCCAGCGGCATGGCGTTGTAGAACCCCATTTCCTTGCAGCATTGCCAGTAGTTGTCGTAACCCGTAATGGCGATGTCCTCATGCACCCGTCTGCCGAGCCTGCGGCATGCCGAGGTCAGTGAGAAGACCTGCTCATCCGTCAGCGCCATGATTGCATCGACCGTTTTGAAATCCGCCTCGCATGTCGTCAAACCGCCGCAGGTGAACTGGACACGCGTTTCAAATTCCTCGGGCGTCTCGATATAGAAAGGCAGTGACCGGCAGGTGTGCGGCGGAAGCAGGGGCAAGCCCGCTTCAGTCACCGCCTGCTCGTACCCTTCATCACGATTCCGCAGCCACTGCGGGTAATAACCCGAATGCAGCTTGAGCTCCCAGTAACGAAGTATGCGTGTCCTGCCCAGGCTGATCAGATGCTTCGTCAGCAGATAGGTTCCTTCGCGGTGGTCGGAAACCACGTGCGGGATAGCACTGTAACGATCATCGTAACCGTACACCACCAGAGGCACACCCGATTGCCGGATGATCCGGATGATCCGGCCCAGATCACTGTCCGGCGGACAGGTGTCGGCACGCAGGATGAATCCCTCCGGCCGGGCCGAAATGAGCTGGTTCAGGTACCAGTCACTTACGTTCTCGACGAAGATTTGCAGATAATTTAGATTAATCTTCTGCAGTGTCTGCGTTACGCCGATGTGGATAGCGTTCAAGTCGCCCGACGGCACATTCGTATCCACCACATAATTCGTGAACCCGACTAACAGTATCACCGTCCGCCCGAGCAGTCCCGGCGGCGAAGTGCCGGTGCCTGCAATGATTCGCTTGCCACCTGCCACTCGCCGGATCAACCCATGCTGCTCGAGCTGCATGAGAATCTTGATCAGTGTCGGCTGGGAAATATGAAGCTGCTCAGCCAGCCGCCGCTGCGGCGGCAGATACCCATCCGGGCAAAGTGCGGGGTCATTCACTATCCGCTCCAGCTCCGATACTATCCGCTTCTGATTGGCTGTGGCCAGCGACTGCTGCAACGCTGGACTATTCATGAGTCGTATCATTTCATTCTGATGACCTCAATTACAGCATACCAAATATTTAATCAATGATAAAGAAATAATTTTATCAACGATCGTTTTTAAACCGT
>CAYRND010000216.1:0-4728 GCA_964425365.1 uncultured Phycisphaeraceae bacterium | reverse complement strand
CCCGTAGCTCACGACTTTGAACCTACCGGCTTCCAGCCGGTAGTGGTTCAGTTTGCAGTGCATCGAGTGTCTGACGGGTTTTGCCTGTGGATTGATCGATACGTGTAATCGGTTGAATTCTGGCCATGTGTGGTATCTCCGTTGTTGTTCAAGGGTATTGTTAGGATTGGGCTGTCAGTCAGTTGCATCGAGAAGTACAACAGTTCTGACGGCGATTCCATTCCCTGACTCGGTTTTTTTCACGGGGATATGTATCTTAGTACCCCATGACGGAAGCCGGTAAGGAGTTGAAACATGTGGCGGTCTTCGCCAATCCGTTCAGTGGTTCGGGCCCGAATCGAGCGTATGTGGATCAACTGGTCCGCCGGTTCGAGCAATCGGGTTTCGGTGTTGAGCTGGTCTGGCAGCGTGAGTCGCATGAATCGTTCTGGCGCCAGTCTCATATCGAGCGTCGATATCGGTGTTTTATTGTGGCGGGTGGAGACGGTTCATTGGCGGGTCTGGTCAATGCGGTGCCGCGTCCCGAGTTACTGAAGCAGGTACCACTGGCGGTGTTTCCAATGGGCAATGAAAATCTGTTTGCGAAACAGTTTCGTTTCACGCGTAAGGCGGATTTGCTTGTTGATGCCGTGCGTCGTTATGAGACCCGCCGGATTGATTTAGGTCTGGCGGGTGACAAGCTGTTTACACTCATGGTGAGTATGGGGTTCGACGCGGATGTTGTTCATCGCATGGCGCAATGGCGTCGAGACACGACGCCGGGTGGCGGGTTGAAACGTGTGAGCCATCTGAGTTATCTGCCGCGAATTGTATCGACAATACGGAATTACGATTATCCCCGCATCACTGTCGAGATCGACGGCAGGCGGTATGAGGGTTCACATGTCTTTGTATTCAATCTGCCGCAGTACGGCGGCCATTTGGCGATATCGGATGACGCCAGTGGAACGGATTCACTGTTGAACTGGATTGTTTTCGAAAAGCCCGGGATCGTCAGTCTGGCGGACTATGCCCTGGCGGTGATGCGAACGAAGCATCTGGGGCGGCCGGATGTCCCTCACGGCAAGACAGACTTGTTGCATATCCATTCATCGACACCTGTTCCGGTACAGGCAGACGGCGATCCGATCGGTTTTACGCCGGTGAGTATCAGTGTGGAGCCGGGTTCGCTCCGTATTATCGAGATGGGGAGATAGCGTTGTTGTACAGTTGGGTGGGATTGAGGGTGTAAGTACCTGGCGGCCTGCAGTGCGAGAATTGCTGTAAATATTTAATTAAAAGTAACTTAATATGAAATCTGGAGGGTTTTGAACAGAATTCGCAAGTGAGTCGTAAATTGAAGGAGAAGCGGATGGCCATGCCGATGTTGATAAGCGATTTGGAGGGCTTTCCCCCTGGTGAATTTTTGGTTAGAATGCCGAGCAGAGGTTGATTTTTCTCAGTTCAGTCTGTATAGCAACAGGAGAGCAACAGCGGCAGGATCAGATAATTAAGGGCGACAAGAGATAAAAATTGTAAAAAACAACAGGAATTCCGTTACTGAGGACTTGTAGCGGTCTGGGAAATGCTCTATACTGCATAATTCGCGGCGTGATATGGCTGTGATCAGGATTCCACTTAACTAATGTACATTCCAACATTTAACCCTAGCAAGGTCGAGGACATCGATGCTGCTTAAATCAGTGCGCGACTTCTCTAAACGAGGTGATGCTCTTCCGGTTCCGAATCTGGTAGAGGTGCAACAGGCTGCTTATCAGCGGTTCATTCAGTCTGAAGTCACTTACGACAAACGTAAGACGGACATCGGGCTGGAGGGGCTGTTGCGGGAAATTTTCCCGATCGTCTCTTATGACGAAAATATGAAGCTCGAGTACCTGTACTACAAGCTGGATGAGCCCAGGTATACGCCGGATGAATGCCGGGAACTCCGTCTGACTTACGGGATGCCGTTTCGTGTGGGTGTCCGTCTGGTGAGGAAGGATGTGGCGGAGATACCGGAGGAGGAAATCTACCTGGGTGAGATTCCGGTGATGCTGGGAGGCGGCGAGTACATCATCAATGGTGCCGAGCGGGTGATAGTGAACCAGTTGCACCGCTCGCCGGGTGTGGACTTTTCGATCGCCTCGGCGGAGGCGGACCGGCCGTTGCATTCGGCCCGGATTATTCCGGAGCGTGGTTCGTGGATCGAGCTGGAGGTGTCCAAGAAAGACGTACTCCAGATGCGGATCGATCAGTCGACGAAGATACCGGCGACGACGTTCCTGCGGGCGATTGATGAGAAGTACTCGACCACGGAGATGCTGCTGCGGACATTTTATGAGGTTCGCAAGGTACCCATCGCAGACTTGAAGCCTGAACATTACGTGGTCAGTCCGATCATAGATACGGACACCGGCGAGGAGGTGGTACCGATCGGCGCGCAGATCGGCGAAAACATCGAAAAAGTCGTTGCTTCGCCGCTTCAGACGGTGGAAGTGATCGTCAATACGAGTGACATGCTGATTCTGAATACCATTGCCGAAGAGAAGCAGGCTCAGATGGAAGGCATGCAGGTATCGGAATATGAAGCTGCGTTGCTGTCGTTATACGCGAGGCTCAGACCGGGCAATCCGCCGCAGGTCGAGAAAGCGAAGCAACTGTTCAAAGAGAAATTCTTTGATGAGAACCGTTACCGCCTGGGCAAAGTGGGGCGTTTCCGGATCAACCGGAAGTTCAATCTGGACGTGCCGGAATCGGAAATGCAGCTTCGCGCGGACGATTTTCTTCAGGTGATCATTTACATACTGGATTTGCGGAGCAATCGGAACAAGGCACACATTGACGACATCGATCATCTGGGCAACCGTCGTCTCCGCACGCTGGATGAACTGGCGATCGAGGAGCTTCGCAAGGGTTTTCTCAAATTGAGGCGGACGGTCCAGGAGCGAATGAGCGTGAAGGACCCGGACGAGTTGTCGAAGATCGCCGACCTGATCAATTCGAAGAGTATTTCGAGTGCGATCGATCATTTCTTCGGCCGGGGCGAGTTGTCGCAGGTAGTGGACCAGACGAATCCGCTGAGCCAGTTGACGCACGAGCGTCGTTTATCGGCATTGGGTCCCGGGGGGTTGAACCGTAAGCGTGCGGGTTTCGAGGTTCGCGACGTTCACATCAGCCACTACGGCCGGATCTGCCCGATTGAAACGCCTGAAGGGACGAACATCGGGTTGATCGCGTCGCTGGGGATATACTCGAAGATCGATGAATATGGCTTTCTTCTGACGCCGTACCGCCAGGTCGAGGGTGACCGGGTGGCCGACAAGATCGCGTATCTTCGTGCTGATGAGGAAATGCGTGTCACTCTCGGCCCGTCCGATTCGGTACAGGCCAACGGCGTACTGTCGAAGGGCAATATTCTCGCGCGTGTGGATGGTGAAGTGGCCCAGGTCGATTACAACCAGGTCAATTACATCGATATTTCACCGAAGCAGATCGTGGGTGTTTCAGCGGCGTTGATTCCGTTCCTGGAACATGACGATGCGAACCGTGCGCTCATGGGATCGAACATGCAGCGTCAGGCCGTACCGCTGATCAAGACCGAGCCGCCTTGTGTGGCCACGGGTATGGAACGGGATGTTCCCAAGCATTCGGGTATGGTCGTGCGAGCGAAGAACGGGGGGACGGTGACTTACGTTGATGCGTCACGGGTGATCATCGACAACGCGGACGAATATGTACTGCGGAAATTCATCGGCCTGAATGAGCGGACGTGTCTGAACCAGAAGCCGATTGTCCGTATGGGCGAGAAGGTGAAGTCCGGCCAGATCATTGCCGACGGCGCGGCGACGCATGACGGCGAGCTGGCGCTGGGTAAGAATGTGCTGGTCGCGTTCAATACTTTCGACGGATACAACTTCGAGGATGCGATTGTCATTTCCGAGCGCCTGGTGAAGGACGATGTATTTACATCGATCCACATCGAAGAATTCGACGTCGAGATTCGCGAGACGAAGTTGGGCCGTGAGGAGTTCACGCGTGACATTCCCAACGTATCCGAGAAGATGCTTTCGATGTTGGATGAGAACGGCGTGATCCGAATCGGCGCGTACGTGAAACCGGGCGATATTCTGGTCGGCAAGGTTTCGCCGAAGTCGAAATCCGAGCTGACGCCGGAAGAGAAACTGCTTCACGCCATTTTCGGCCGGGCGGGCGAGGATGTGAAAAACGATTCGCTGGAGGTTCCGGCCGGGACCGAGGGGATCGTCGTCGGCGCGAAGCGTTTCAGCAGACGTATGCACCTGAACGACGAACAGAAGAAGCAGCTCAGGCGAGAGATGCGTGAGTATGAAATGCGGATGGACCTGCGTACCGTGGAGTTGTTCCGCCAGATGGTGGACCAGATCAACGAGGTGATCGGTACGGCGATGGTCGATCCGTCGACGCGTCAGAAAGTGGGCGCGTCGGAGATAACGGAAGTGGTGTTGGAACAGGTCGAGTCGTTTGATTCGAAATGGATCAAGGGCAGCAAGGAGTCTCGCCAGCAGGCTGAACAGATATACGGCCAGTTCTGGCCGCGTATCCAGGCCATTCAGAAAGAGAAGCAGCGGCGACTGTCGCACATGAAGCGTGGCGATGAACTGCCCTCGGGTGTGCTGGAGATGGTCAAGATCTACCTGGCGACGAAGCGACCGTTGTCGGTGGGTGACAAAATGGCCGGCCGGCATGGCAACAAGGGCGTGATTGCACGTA
>CAYRND010000215.1:0-4751 GCA_964425365.1 uncultured Phycisphaeraceae bacterium | reverse complement strand
ATCAGGTCACGACTGAAGCGCACCAGGGGACCTTGATAGCGCTGTAGTGCTAAGCCTTGAATGGGACGCAAGTGTCAATTGGGGTACGATGTCCGTATACGCTCATCTGTATGCGGATTCTTGGGACGCGTGGGAGCGTGACCTTGGTGTAGACACCACATACACGCTCGGGGCAAGTACTACAACCAAGAGCTTTGTTGTTCCAGTGAACCTGGAAAACCTCGCTCACAACACCTGGGATTTCCAGGTTGACCTTTACAATGCGAACACCAACCAGAAGGTCACCACGCTGGGCATGGGTGATGATCCACAATTGAACGACGTGAAGATCGAGTTGTCTAGCCAGGATTATTTAAATGACTTAGGCAATGGTGTCTACTGGGGAGCTCGGGATTTCTTTGATCCGGCATTTGATCCGAACCATCACTTTTTTGTTGTGGCGTTCGCGGATGATGAACCTGACGAGTGGGAACATGTCGAGACCTTGGCCAATGGTCAGCGTGCTCTAGTGGTAGGAGGATTTGACAGTGATGGCTTTTGGAACTTGAGTGGTGATCTTATTATTGAATATGCGAAGCAGAACGACATGCTGGCACTAAACGACTGGATCGCCGGGAACGAGATGGACGAACCATGGGAGCCTGAATTGAAACAGGTGCCATTACCTTTGGGTCAAAGTTTCCTTGGCTTTGCATCGCTGGTCTACGACTTAGCGGATATCTACACTGATCCGGTCGATTACAGTCTGGTTGACCGCAATTGTGCAACATTGGTCAATACAATCATGGCAAAGGCGGGTGTCCTTGAGGGCACTCGCGAGTCTATAAGTGACTTCAATGGCACCGATTGGGGAGAAGACGACATTCTGCCGTTCGGTCATTTCGACTACATGTCTGGGTTGACCGTATCGACCCCATCGTTGATCATCGGTGGCTCCTTTACGGCAACGGCTACTACGAAGGCTATCGGTGCTTTGGATCGCGTTGAGCTTTATCGCGACCTTAATGGTAACGGGAAGATAGACGTCGGCACCGATCAGTTCCTCGGTGAGGATGAAAATCCCGGCAACAGTTGGAACTGGAGCATTTCCACCAGCGGATGGAGCAGTGGACTTCACACCCTCTTGGCAACAGCATGGGATCGGCTGGGTGATTATGCATCCGAGATCGTCAGCCGCGTTATCAACGTGGTATCAACGCCCGAGATTAGCATAAGCACCTTCGACAGCATCGCCAGCGAACCCTCAAACAACGGTACCTTCCGCATCACCCGCACCGGTGGTACCGCTTCCGCATTAACGGTTAACTTTAACGACCCGATCGGCTCGGCCATCCGGGGGACGGACTACGACCTGAAGAAGGGCTCGACCATACTCACCGGCAACAGCGTGACCATCGACGCCGAGCAATCGTATGTGGATGTGACGGTTGTTGTCCACAATGACGACATCGACAAGGACGTTGAGTCGATCACTCTGGCGCTTGCCTCGGGTAGCGGGTACACGCTCGGTGGGACGATAAGCGGCACAGTGACAATCAGCGACGACGACACGGCCGGCGTGACTGTAAGTCCGACGAGCGGCCTGGTTACTACCGAGGCCGGCAGCACGGACAGCTTTACCGTCCACCTCAACAGCCAGCCCACATCGAATGTGACGATCGACCTGTCCTCGAACGACACGACTGAGGGGACGGTTTCGCCCACAGGCTTGACGTTTACGCCCGGCAACTGGAACCAGGCCCAAACCGTGACTGTGGCCGGTCAGCAGGATGCGCAGGTTGACGGCAGCGTTGCCTACACCATTGTGACCGCGCCGACCAGCAGCAGCGATCCGAAGTACAGCGGCCTGGCGGTGCCGGATGTTTTGGTCACCAACCTGGATGACGACGTGTTTTCCCCCGCAGAGATCGTGCTCAGGCAATACAACAATGAGATTTATTGCGGTGGATCACTTACCTGCGGCAGCGCTGTTCTCGGTGGCAATGGCCGAGAGCTGATATTTACGATTGAAAATACCGGCGATGAGGATTTGACGGTTGGTAATATAGCTCTATTGAATAATGATGGATTTACTGTTATCCGTCAGCCGGATAGTGTGGTTAGCGGTCACGATTCAACGACGTTCCGGATTCAAATGCTGGCAGACACGCCAGGCGTGAAATCGACTGATGTCCAGTTCAGTAACAATGACAGCGATGAGAACCCGTTTACGTTCCAGATCACTGGTACGGTCAGTGACCTGCCGAATACCGGCCCGGTCATATCAGGTATCTCGGATCAGGTGATCGATGAGGATGGTACCACCGGCGCGATCACGTTTACCGTTTCGGATCATGAGACACCGGCGGGACTGCTGGTCGTAACGAAGGAGTCGTCGAATCCGGCATTGGTGCCGCTGAACGGAATTGCACTCGGTGGTGGCAGTGGTAATCGTAGCGTAACGGTAACACCGCTTGAAGGTCAGTACGGGTCAGCCGTTATTACATTGACTGTCAGTGACGGTGAACTCACTGACTCTGAATCATTTACATTGACGGTCAACTCCGTGAATGACCCGCCCGCCGTCAATACCTCGGACGGGACGACGGTATATCCGGCGAATTCGCCGGGTATCGCCATCGATGACGATGTGGCCGTTGACGATGTGGATAGCATCATGCTGACCGGCGCGAATGTGCGAATCGAAGGGGGCTTCCAGGCCGATCAGGATGTCCTTGAATTTGCCGATCAGAATGGTATTACCGGCAGCTATGACAGTATCTCGGGTGTGCTGACACTGAGCGGTATGGCAAGCGTAAGTGACTACCAGGCGGCACTGCGTACAATCCAGTATCGCAATACCGACAATAATCCGGTTATTACAAGTCGAAACGTCGGATTTACTGTCAACGATGGTACAGATGACAGTAACACGGCGTATAAAATGATTGATATTGCTCTTATTCAGCAGCCGGTTATCGATGTTGAAACCGACGGCCGGGATCACATCAACGCTTTCGACTTCGGTACCGTTGAAATTGGTGAAACATCAACACAAATATTTACTGTCAGAAACGAGGGAAATGATTCGCTCGTTGTTCAAAGAGCAGATGGGTTCTCAGGGCGGCTTTTCAATATTGAGCCGGCAAATCGTTCCGACATCGGCGATGACTGGGTTATTCAGCCGGGTGAGACCATGGACTTCAACGTGACCTTCGAGCCGACGCATGAAGGACTTGTGAACGATACACTCGAGCTGGTCAATAATGACCCTGATAACGGCAGATACGCAATCGCATTCAGCGGAATGGGAACAGGGCCCGAGATCGACGTCGAGTACAACAACCGTGATGACTTCAGAAGTTACAATTTCAGAAATGTTCGCATTGGAGATTCCCGGACCCGGCCGTTTACCATTCGCAACGAAGGTGATGCCGTGCTGACCATCGAGCGGGCTGTGGGGTTGCGAAGTCCGTTCAGTGTCAGCCCGGCCAATGGAGTGGATAGCAACGATGACTGGACCATCCAGCCAGGTGAGACCATGGAATTCAATGTGACATTCGAGCCCGACAGAGTCGGGAATGTAACGGATCATCTGAAACTGGTATCCAATGACACCGATGAACACGTTTATTCCATCAAATTCCGTGGTAAGGGCATCGCCAGCCCGGATATCCATGTTACACCAGGCCGATATGACTTCAAAAACGTTAAAGTCGGTGCTAAGAAGACCAAGGTTATTACCATCCGTAACAAGGGCGACGCCGTACTCGAGGTAACACGAGCGACCGGCCTGCACTCGCCGTTTATTGTTTCACCCAAAAATACCAGCCGATCAAATGACGATTGGACCATCAGGCCGGGTAAGAAATTGCAGCTTAAAGTGACGTTCAAACCTGCAAGTGCCGGCGATTTCCAGGATACACTAATCGTCAAGTGCAATGATCCCGATGAACCATCCTGTCAGGTCAGACTGAGCGGAACCGGTATTGCATCCAATAACGGCAAACCCAGGGTTACTGTCAGTGGAACCAGGTTGAATCTGAAAGAAGGTGACAATAAGTCATACCAGATCAAAGTAACTCGCTCGGGTAGTACGAATAAAGACCTGGTTGTCTATGCCAGAGCATATGGTAAAGCTGACTTTCATGATCTGATCGAGCCGGATATCCAAGGGGGTAATATTGAACTTATCAATGAAAACACCGGCCGATTGAAAATTACCATCTTCGCCGGCCATCGATCAGTCGTTGTTACAGGGCAGGCCTTTGACGACGCAATCCGGGAAAATACAGAACGAATCAACTTCAGACTCCAGAACAACAGTAAATACAAACTCAACGGCAACACAGACAAGAGGAAGATCAGCCTCAGAATTCGTGATAATGATTAGACCATACTCTGTGAACGATGTTATTTCCGGTTCGCCCGGATCTTGAATAGTTAGAACTTCAAGGTCTTTCGCAGCTTCGCTGGGATCGGGTCGCAAATTGCATATAAGACCGGTATCGAGATACCGAATTCGTAATCGAAAACCCATACCGACCCCCGACCCCGAACCCAACCTTGAAGGATGAACCTTGAACTCCCCCTCCCTTGCCCCATGGTTCTCCACCTCAAGCCCCGAGCCACAAGCCCCAAGCCACTTCACGCCTCAAGCCCCAAGCCTCAAGCCACTTCACACTCCCGCCACTGTTTTACTGTTCTCCTCCTCAAGCCCCAAGCCTCAAGCCCCAAGCCGCTTCACGCCCCCCCCACTCCCCCACTCCCCC
>CAYRND010000214.1:0-4889 GCA_964425365.1 uncultured Phycisphaeraceae bacterium | reverse complement strand
CCTAAAGGATTCGCCTGAAGGCGAGGGTTTTAAACCCATCGCAGGGACAATAAAGTCGCTCAGATGATGCTGCAGCCCGCAGTGGACGAATTTTGGGAACTCGCTGTCACCGGCGAGGATATGGAAGTTTCCAAGGTCAAGGCCCGGCAGTTGCCTGGCATCATCGGCAAGACCCTCATGCAACTCGAACTACCTGCTAAAACCGGACTCATGGTCGTCGCCGTCGTTCATGCCGATGGCGAACGCGCCTTCAACCCGCCCCCCACCTTCGCGCCGGACAAAGAGGACGAGCTGATTGTCATCGGCCCGACCGGAGGCGTCGAGAAAATGATGGCTTTACTCGGACAGGACTCCGGTTAGGTATACTGATGAAACGACAGGCCGGCATGCCCATTGACCTGACTGAAACAGGATAGCATCCATGACTTTACTACACACAATGGCAATTGTCCTGATACAGAACGGTACCGAGTCCACCACGGGTGAAGATACCCACATGCTCATGATCTGGGGAACGGTACTTGTACTTGCTGCCTTTGCTCTTTTTGTCGTTGAAATATTCGTGCCCTCGGGAGGGATGATCGGCTTCACCGCCGTGATCTGCCTCATCGGCGGAATCATCATGCTGGCGAAAGTCAATACCACACTCGGAATCATTACAGCGATCGCCTCGCTGATCGCATTGCCCTTCCTGGCCGCTTTTGCTATTAAGATTTTTCCAGATACCCCGATCGGCAGAATGCTCACGCTCAAAAACCCCGACGAAGACGCCGTTAACAGCCGGTCCAAAAATACTTCAGAAACAGAAGAGCCGCTCTTTCACGTCGGCGACACCGGAAAAGCAATTACCGACCTGCGGCCGGTGGGATCATGCCTGATCAACGGCCGACGCGAAGAATGCCTCGCCACCGGCGGAATGATCGAAGCCGGTTGCGATGTCGTCATAAGCGATATCGACGGAAATCAGATTAAAGTCAAATCACACGCATAGGTTGGACTTCAACCCGCCAACTGTTAATGCGCAGGTCGGGTGTTATCCCGACCAGCGCGTATGGAGAAGACAAAAGACTGTCTTTGCAGTCGTGTTTACTTGTCAGTTCCTCATTGTCGTCTCGTACCGGCTTTTCGTTCGTTGGCCAGCGTTCTTGCACCGACCGCGCCGCACGTGACACATTCTTACAGGGGCAGGTACCAGGAGTCGTAGCTGATACCGGGTTGGTACGGGCTGCCGGCGTTGTTGATGTGGATCACTTCACCGCCGGCGGGCGGGTACCAGTGCGGATCCGCGAAACGAAATACATACTTCCGACCCACCGCTGTGATATTCCCTGCCGTATAGGTCACGCCCTGGGCATATTGATTGCCCGATGCCTGCATCGTAATACGCTCACCTCCCGATGGATCGGGATCAAATCGACCGTCACCGTCGACATCGACCCAGACCTCAGCCTGCGCAGGCGCTTCGTTATCCGGATCGGTGTATACACAGGCGAATTCGTATTTGTTCCCATTCTTTCGCGCGCCGTTGCTGTAACCGCTAACGTTATCCACGTACGGCCGCTGGCTGTTCACAAACCGCGGCAGGTTGTCATAGGTGATTTCATCACCCGGCTCATTATCCCAGCTTCGTATGTTTTCCTGGTACCAGCGTAACTGCAGAAACCACCGCTCCGCTTCCGGCGAATGGTTGTTCTGCCATTCCTTGCCACCGTAAGTCTCAGAACTGTTGATGCCCGCTCCCATCTGCCGCAGCATCAGATGCGCTTTGTCGTTATCCGTGGTCATGTAATCCTGGGCTGCGGAAAACGGCGGACCGGCCATGCAGCAGCCCGTCACTGCCATGCGGATCAGCGGGACGTTATAGTCGTATATAAATTGCGGTATGTAGGCCGGCTCCGGATGAAAACCATATTCAGATACCTCGGCCTGGCCGATGATCAGGTCGCTTGAATAGGTATGCGGATGGCGACCTCCACGCATGGTACCCATCATGTGTGTGATGTCGGCATGCTGCTGGCTGCCTGCCTGTTTAACCCGACTGTTCCACCAATCGTACAACGCATAGTAATCACCCGGCTCGAAACACATATCAAATATGATGTTGGGCATGTCCCACAAATGCTCAACGACTTTATCCGCAAGTCGTTCATGTATCATCCTGGGTGTGATCCCCGGAAGGCCGTACTCCCCGAGATCACGGTAGGCAGAAGCACTGTTGGGATCGTCGTAATGAAAAGACGTGTATTTATCAACGGCGTGGACATATTCGATATCCCAGTGACCGTCATAGAAATAAACATGGAATATCACGTCATGAGCGAGTCCGTATTCGACACTCTGACGCAGCTCCTGCCAGTAGGAATCGTCATTGATCCTGTCCCAGAACTGGGGATAGGAAGTATAGCGGTAACGCGCACCGGACAGGGTGGAAAAATTGGCGTACGACGCCGTAAACATGACCTGGTCTTCATTGGGTCTGCCCTGCCAATCCCAATGGTGCGTGCCCCAGAAAAGGACCATGGGTAAGCCCTTGTATGTAAAATATCGGCTGCTTTCCGGCAACAGCGTCAGATTCGAGCCGGCACTGCCCGGCGTGAACGCACCGATCCGGTAGGAATAATCGACCATGCCGTGCAGATTCTCACTGTCGGTATAACTGGTCGTGTCAGCGGGCAAAGCGGCGATATCACGCCACTCAGGCACACCAAGATATGGCTTACGCTGAATCACGTAATTGTCCTCTTCACCACAGTTGTCCTGCCACGTCAACTCAACCTGATCGCCGCCGGGCGATAACGTCGCCGATACGTTCGTCGGTGTACATGGGTCGGCATAAGAAAATGCAGCACACAGCAGCAATCCGACAACGCAGATCATCTTGATATGTACCTGAATCCCCATACTATCCTCCATTTCATTTATATGATTAATCACAAAATATCAAAAAGGGAGATAGTGCCTGCCGAAACCGGCACTATCTTGTCTACCAGGTTGAATAGTGTCATCTCATGAACCTGATACCCTTTTTGTTCAACTCACTGTGCCCGCCAGATTTCAATACCTGATACGTTCATATGATCCTCGTGATGCGTGGACGTAAAGATATCGATCGTCACCGCTCCGTCATTGACAATAGCCGGTATCGGTCCGATACGTTCCCACAACCGGCTGGCATCGTTGATGTAAGGCGAGAAGAACGTTTCTCCTTCCACCGTAATAGTATCGATGATGGACGGGGCATTATCTTCAAGCGTCCAGATATACAGTACATAGTTCCCGTTCGGCACACTGACGTTCGCGGTGTACTGGCCGCCCCAGCGCGCTTTCTGGAGCATCTGCATCTTCAGGGTTTCACTGATCGCCGGTGCGGTAGCATCATCGCTGCCGTCGGTGAACGGCCCGCCGGTGGTGTGATGCGACCAGCTCGCGCCGCCGTCACCGTCCCAGCTCTGGCCATTCACACTGATGGCATCACCACCGGCGTTCACTCCCTTATAGAACACAAGACTGTCGCTATAAACCTCGATCGCCATGGCCGATGGCATTTCACTGTACGCCGATTTGCCAGCGGCATTGGTCGCGCAGACACGGTACTTCGCTTCAACGGCCGATGTCGTACCACTGGGAACGGTATCACAGAAAAACGTGTAGCGGTAATCCACTTCGCCCGCGACTTCCCACGGGCTGCCGTCAAGCGACCGCTCCACTCGGAAGCCCGACTCGTTCGTACTGTTATCCGTCCAGCGGACTAGCACCTGGCCCGCATAATCAAGCGGGCTGAGCGAAATACCGCTCGGCGAGGCCGGCAGTGTACTGGTCGTTTCAACGACCGAAAGATCGTCAAACCAGGATGTTCCTCCGCCGTCCTGCACCAGCTCGAGGTGCATGCCGCCCTTGTAATCGACCGGCATGGTGTAATCGAGCTGGACAAGCGTCCAGTCATTCGTACCGGTTAACTTGACGCTTTCCATCTGGCCGCCGGTACTCAGGTTATAAGGGAGATTCACATAGCTCACACGGAAAAATGCGCCCGTGCCGCCAAGACCCTGGGTCTTGATCCAGGCACTCACCGTGTAGGTCACGCCCGGTGATGTGGGAATGCCCATATCATAACGCTTGCCGATCTCACCCAATCCGGTGAACCTGGCCGAGTAGGTACCACTATGTGCGGCATCGCTGGCCTGAGATGCTGCCGTACCCGCCCACCAGTGCGCCTGGTCGATCGGATCCTCGAACCCGGGGTTCATCACCTCGATGATATTGACACTCACCGGAGCTGCCGTATCCACGGTAACCGTATTACTCCAACTCGAATCACCCGCCCCGTTCGTCGCTCGAACTCGGTACGTATAGTCCGTATCCGCCGAAACCGATGTATCCGCGTACGAAACAGCATCCTCGCCCAGCGACACCAGCAGTGCGAAACTGCCGCTCGGCTCCGTCTTACGCTCGAGCTCGAATCCCCATTCGTTCGACGCATTATCAGTCCACGTCAGGTTCACCTGAGGACCCGATACGACCATACCCGCAAGATCACTCGGCGACGCTGGCGGCTGTGGACCTGGGGTCGTCGCACTCGATTCGTTGCTGTAATCCGAATCGCCTTCACCGTTCGTCGCTCGAACTCGGTACGTATACGTCGTCTCCGGCGACAGGCCCGTATCACTGTAACCCGTTGCATTCGCTCCGGGAGCGGCGATCTGAACGAATCCGACGCCGTCATGTCGCTCGACCTTGAAACCCGTCTCGTTCACCGCGTTGTCTGTCCATGACAAATCGATACGTCCCTCTGTCACAGCCGTGGCTGACAAACCGCTCGGTGGGGCCGGGGGTAGGGCCATAGGTGTTAAGCTAAGCGGATGAATTTTTACGTCGATGGACTTGACATC
>CAYRND010000213.1:0-5060 GCA_964425365.1 uncultured Phycisphaeraceae bacterium | reverse complement strand
TTATCGGCTTGCCCCGGTGGTAAACTTGAGCTTTTATAGCGCTGTAGTGTTAGACTGCTGCTTTTTACAGTCGACAGAATCCGGTATGCCGGCGTGCGGCGGATTTCAGGAATGCACGAAAGACCCGATACCTCCAGTAGCAACCAGGGGCCGGCTTCAGCGGAGAATACCGGCCACAGCCATAATCCCGACGCGGAACAGACTTGCCCGCAAGGCAGCACGAATCACAGCCCATCTGCTCATCATATTGAACCGCGTAATGACTTCACACCGGATAAAACATTACCCGATGATAAACGACCCGCAGGGACCAGTAGAAAAGCCCGACTGTTCGCCACACCACCGCCCGGACGAAGTGTCTCCACAGGATGGCTGCTTGCATTTGCCTGCATGATGCTGGCCGCCATACCATTGCTGATCGACCTCCGAAAAACCGATGTCATTCACTCACGTGAAGCTTCCGACATTGTGACGGCCATCGAAACCTGGCGACATCAGAACGACTTCGCCGACTTCGAATGGCACCTGATTCGACTCGTACCCATACGGTATGGCCTCGCACAACTCACCAGGCCGCCCGGAACAACATGGCTGCACATGGTTGCGCTCATTCCACTTGATCGAATGGCCGCAAACCACGATGAATTCATCTACCGAACCAGACTGGCTTCCGTAGTGATGTGCATTCTGGCAGTCGGCGGGGTGTTCTGGGCAGGTTATTCACTCGGGGGACTCACCTGCGCCATGTTCGCCGGACTGATCTATATCACCAACCCACTCCTGATCATCCAGGGACGCACCGCGAACAGTGTCGCCCCGATGATCACATGGCTTGTGCTGGCAACGGCATCGGCGTTATGGGCCATGCGGCCGCTCAAGGCGGCACCATCACTCTACCGCCAGGCTCTCGGCTGGGGGTTAGGCGGCCTGATGCTGGGCATGGCCGTGCTGACCGGCGGGCCTTTGGCCATGCCGGCCGTTCTACTGCCCATAATGGCCATGATCGCTGTATCACGCAGGCGGTTCAGCAATCTGCTCGGTCTGCTCGCCGCCACGGTGATCGCCACACTCATGCTGACACCATGGATCGTCATGATCCAGGAATATGACCCGGATGCCCTGAAGAAATGGCTCAGCTTATTCTCCGCCGGTAGAAAACTGACCCTGGTCCAGTGGACACATCTGGTCGTCGATAGGCTGTCACTTGCCGGTTTCGCCGCATCGCCGTGGCTGCTATGGGTCATCGCAGCACTGATCCAGCCGTTCAGCAGTTCCTCCTCGGGTGCTCGACAGCGAATGTTCATCGGCTGGACCTGGTTCTGGGCAGCGATACTGCTACTGATCACCCTCCCTGATGAACAGAACACCTGGCTGCCGCTTGCCTTCTGGCCGGCGACCGCCATTGTCATCGGCCTGCTCTTTCAGCAATGCGCGGAATTGTCAGCCGAAGGACGGCATACACGCGTCTGGCGAGTGCTCAGATGGTGGCAACTGGCATGCGTAACCCTACTGTCCATGTTCATACTCGCCGCGCCACTCCTGCAGAAGATCATGATCGACCGGAACCTTCTGAATCAACCGGTACTCGCCGAGCTCCACTGGCTTTACTGGTCCGTCGCAGGACTTGCACTACTCGGAATCGCTCTGCTCAGTTTCCCCTACGCCATCAGACATTATCCCGGCCGAACTCTCGTATGCTGGTCTCTTTGGCTGGTACTCGCCATGACATGCCTCATCGTTCCACTCGCTCGCGGGCCGATTGCGCAGAACCCGGCCAGATATCAGGGCGAAATTCTCGGCAGACTCGTCGAGAACCAACCTGTCTACCTGATCCGTTCCCATGTATCAAAACGCCCGGATAAACAAAACGGCGAATGCCCGTACACCGATTTCGGGCCGCTACCCTCACTCGCTCTCTATGCCGATATCACCATGAAATATGTCGATGACGAACAGCTTCATCTGGCGGAAGAAGAACCTTCCGTTTTCTTCCTGCTCACGGAACACCACCATCCACCACCCGGCAGATACAGGCCGGTGAAACAGTTCGACCACCCGGCTTACTCGTTATGGCGACACAGCCCTTTACCCGATGACAACGATACAATATCGCCGAACGTGATACAGACTCGGCCGGATACAACCACGCCAGGCTGATACGACGAATTAACCGGGTTCAACATGCCCGCCTGTTATCTACCCATGACCCTCCGTAATGATTATGAATCCAACCAGCGACAGCATGAAATCAGCTCAACCGGAACTCTCCATCGTGATACCCGCGCTCAATGAAGCGGATAACGTGGCCGAACTGGTCAGACAGGTTGACAACTGCATGAATCAGGCCGGTATCCATTTTGAACTCATCATCATCGATGACGGCTCGGATGACGATACGCTCAACCGTCTGACAACCGCATCCGCTTCATGCCCCCGGTTGAAAATCCTGCACCGTGACCGGCCGATGGGACAGTCCGCGGCCATGTACGCCGGCATCCAGGCCGCCTCGGGACACTTCATCGCAACCCTCGACGCCGACCTGCAGAACGACCCCGCAGATATCCCCCGTATGCTCGAACTGCTCAAAACATCCAATGTCGATTTGGTCCAGGGCGATCGATCCGCCGCCCGACGCGATAACGTCGTTCGACAGTTCGCCAGTAAAATCGGCCGCGCCGCCAGAACCGTCGTACTCGGAGATTCCGTTCGCGATACCGGCTGCTCCGCAAGAGTCGTCCGAAGCGAAATCGCCAAACAGTTCCCGCTACAGTACAAAGGCATACATCGCTTCCTGCCCGTCTATGCCCGGCAGGTACTGGGCGCCCGGCTGATCGAAACACACGTGAACCACCGGCCCAGAACGGCTGGGAAAACCAAGTACGGACTCGGACTATTCAACCGGGCTTTCGCCGGTTTCGTCGATTGCTTCGCCGTCAGGTGGATGATACGCAGGTTCCGAAATCCACACACTCAGGTCATCGACCGATCCTGAACTGGAATTGTCCGCACTCATGGGCATACGTTAATATGGCTTTCGCTTCCGCTGATCAACCGTGCAAAGGAGCACCGAAATTGAGCTGGTTGCAAACACTACGACAACACCGAAGACCCATCGTCATCACCCTGCTTGTCATCATTGCAATTGCGGCGGCAGGCTATGGAACACATTCACTCTACCAGTCGGTCAATACCATTTCCGTCAACGTCCATCCCAGTGACGCACGTACCGCCAGGATCATCAAACATGATGCTGCCATCCAGTACGAAATCATAAACGACGACGGCAGCCGGTCCGTTATGACACCCCAGCAGTTCGCCGACGCAGTCTACCAGCAGTATCACAGCCACTCGCTGGCCAATAAACTGCTCATCAAACTCCTTAATATCTCGTCCACCGCCAATATCGCATGGGTCGTACTCGGCCTCACCGGCCAGATACTCTTCGCCGGACGTATGCTCGTCCAGTGGCTGGCTAGCGAAAAGAAACGGGAATCGGTCATACCAGAATCATTCTGGTGGCTGGCCATCGGCGGCGCGAGTATGCTCATCGTCTACTTCATCTGGCGAAAGGATATCGTGGGTATCCTCGGCCAGGCCACCGGCTGGCTGATTTATACCCGTAACCTCTACTTCATCTACCGGCGAAAATGGTTCGCCGGAAAACATGACCCGTCATCAGAAACTGGTGAATGAAACCGCCGAATAACAGCCGATAGTGCAAAGCGGAACGGCACGATATGTCCGATGTACTGAGAATTATCGACGCTAATGCCAATCGCGCACGCGAAGCACTTCGCGTCATGGAAGAAGCCGCACGATTCATCCTCAACCACGCCACACTCACCGAAACCGTCAAATTGATGCGCCACGATCTGACCGACGCGATGACTCCGCTCGATCACGCCATCCACTGGCGACATACCCCCGGCGATGTCGGTACTCAACTGTCGACCGACAATGAAAATAGCCGGGAAAACACCTTTGACGTGGCGGCCGCCGCATGCAAACGGCTTACCGAGGCGCTGCGGGCTATCGAGGAATACGGCAAAACACTTACACACATCGCACCAAAACTGCCCAACCAGATCGAACAGATGCGATACCACGCCTATGACATCGAACAATCTCTCTTACGATGCCTGGTAACGAACCGGCCCGCACAATACAGACTCTGCGTACTCATCACCGAGTCACTCTGCCTGCACCACCACTGGTTCGACGTCGCCGAAGCCGCCGTCCGCGGCGGGGCAGACTGCATCCAGCTCAGAGAAAAACAGCTTGACGACCGGGAACTGCTCGATCGGGCCGCACGACTCGTCGAATACTGCCGCCGCAAAGACGCAGCCGTTATCATCAACGACCGCCCCGACATCGCTCTGCTGGCCGGGGCGGACGGTGTGCACCTCGGCCAGAACGACCTGCCCGCACAACAGGTGCGGAAACTCGCCGGACGCAGATTGGTCATCGGCGCCAGCACGTCCAATATCGATCAGGCGGAATCCGCATTATCAAACGGCGCCGATTACTGCGGCGTCGGCCCGATGTTCCCTTCATCAACCAAGCATAAAGAGACCATCGCCGGCACTACCTATCTCAAGCAATACCTTCAATGGAACAAACTACCCCACTTGGCCATTGGTGGAATCGGCCCCGATAACATCAGCGATTTAGTCCAACACTCCGTTAAGGGAATTGCCGTCTCCGCCTGCATCTGTCAGAGTAAAATACCGGAAGAAGATACACGAAAACTGGCTCAAAGACTGATAGACGCCCCGCCACACCTCAACAGCCAATAATACTCCTTCCGATATGATCCACCATCCAGGTTTTTGCATGATCACAAGGCAGTTATTCCCGATATTGATATACATACCGACTTAATTGATAGGATATCTGGAATACCAACTGAACCTGGATCAAGACCGTGTCGTATTTTAAAAACAAGCTGACCGGCTATTACCAGCGGCTACTTGACTATGGCCGAAGCATATGGCACCCAACAGCGATTAGCCCGGATATTTCATGGTCAGGTATGAATCGTGCTCGAAACAGCCGTCGTG
>CAYRND010000212.1:0-5109 GCA_964425365.1 uncultured Phycisphaeraceae bacterium | reverse complement strand
GGAATACGTGCTGGAAGAGGTTGAAGAATGGGGCACTTAGCTTAACACCTATGGCGCGGAGGGGGGGATGGGTATATGGAAGAGGGTTAGGGAAAACCTATATGAAATCATATGCAAAAAACTGTTGACTGGCGTTCATGGTTATCGGTATTATGAAGAACTACACCTCGGTGTGTGGGATCGGGCAGGACGCGAAACGCTTTTGGTCATGAAAGTGTGAGCGGTCAAGGGCCAATGCTCTGGATGATGACACGGAAGCGGGTTCGCTTCTGATAAGAATATGACGGTAAGTAAGTCTCTCTGTCTCGCACATGCAGAAGCATGCGTGATACCTGACCCGAAATGGAGGGGGTTAGGAGGTAACGCATATGTCGACGTTTACATCTCTGGAATCGCTGGCCCGCCGGTATTTTGAGAAGGAATGGCGGCGACTTTACAAACGTCAGGGCGCGATGAAATCGCGTGGCGATTATGCCGAATCGGAGGCCATGAGTGATGATAGTTGTCCGGTCGCCTGGTTACTGCCGGAACTGCTAGAGCTGGTGGCCGAGGATCACAATCGGCCGGTGTACGAGCTGGAATCGGTGATCCGTCGGGTGGTATTGGAAAATGAATTTGTCGGAGCCTGTCCCGGAGCGGTTGTTGATACGCATCATGACGATATCATAGACCACACAGTGAAGATGATCGTCCATTCACTGGAACGTGTACGGCGCCAGGCGCTGGAGCGTGGTGAATGGTCGGATGCACCGATTACGCCGCTGATGTGCGGCTGAGATCAAATCAGTCAGCCAGCCGGAGGACAGGCCGATCGACAGTCGTAGCAGTCAAGACGTCAAGACGATCAGTCCATTTGCGGGCTATCGCGATCTCTATTTTTTAATCGTGGGTATTGTGGCAGGGCTGCTGTTCGGGCCGATGGTGCTTGGCAGGATCAACCCGACGATGTACGGCTCGTTGTTCGGCGGCAGTGAACTGGTATCAGAGCTGAGGACATTTGATGAGCAAACGCGCCTGCAGCAGCAGGCGTTTCTCGCCAATGGTCTGGGCGAGGGTGCAATTCAGCAGTATCTGAAACGGCGTGAGATCGAGTTTCAGTGGATGCAGTTACGCCTCGAGCGAGAACGCGACCGTCGTGCGGCTGGCATCAGTATGGCGGTCATTCTGGCGTTGATCATCGCGATGGTACTGGAATCGCTTTACAGCCCGAAACTTGACCAGGACGCGACGGTGGCGGAGATTTCGCCGGTGATCGGCCGGCTGGTGACGGTACGTTATGCGCTCATGGCGATGTGGATCGCGGTGGTACTGGCCCGGCCGTCGCTGATCCATACAGCCTCGGTGACATTCGGGGTGCTGTTGATCGGCTTCACTTTCGTATTCGGTCTGCTGCCGCTTGGCAAGCACGACTGATCGGCTAAAACGTGATTTCCAGTTTCAGTTCGAATTTTTCGTACATGGTTTCGAGTTCGGAGACAGTCCGCTGGTAGAGATGTTCGAACCGGCTTCTGTCATCCGACTCGGCGGCCTTTTCGAGTTTTCGCCTGGCTTCCCGGGTTTCTTCATCGAGCTGTTTGAACTGCAGGCCGAGTGTCGCATTGTCGTCCAGCTTCATTGACCCGAGCGCCTTTTTATACTCATTCAGTCTGCTACTGAGCATATCGAATTCCCGTTCGACCAGTTCGTTCGGGCCGTATCGTTCGAGCAGATCGGGGAATTCAGGGTTGTAGTCGAGTTCATCGTTGATTGTGAGGGAATCGGACTCTATTGCCGGAGTTGTATTACTATCGCCTTCGGATTGATTCTGCTGCTGCGAGCAGGATAGTACAAGACATCCGAGTAAGATGAGAAGTGCTCTCGCGACGGCGCCGCGGCGAGGTGATGTTACGGACTGTTCCGACGGTTTTCCGGAAGGCAAGTGCCCCTCCTTTTAAGATTAATTCCGTTTTAATACACAAACATATGAAATGATAGCATGATATTGGAAAAAAGGCATTCAGAATTACGTTTATATCGTTGAGCCGTCTCGCGAGATCAATTGATTGTTTCTGATGTGCCGGTGACACTCGCATGATCAAGGCGGCATGAGTTACTGGTTGAATGCGGGTTTGGCCTGCATGGCTTTTCGGCGCTGGAGTGAGCGGACCATGGCATCTGCTGCGCGTTGTTCGTAATCTTGGGGGATGTACCACATTCTGGAATCGGGGTTGAATGCCAGGCCGCGTTCGTCTGGTGGCAGGTTGAGTGTGAGGATGGCGATGATATCACTGCTCATCCATGGGTTGAGGTACCAGTAGCCGTGTCCTTCGATGGCGAACTCGCGTTGATCCTGTGCGTAAGTGACGTTGATCAGATCGAGTTTCTCCAATTCATTCATTTTCCGTCGTTCATCGGAAGACAGTTCGTTCAGATTGGGCATTCCCAGCCTGGAGTGGCCGTGGAGCAGCGAAGCGACGGTGAGTGCGACGTCACCTTCCTTAATGGTGACGGTGATGCGTCGCGGCAGGTCATACATCTGTTTGAGGTCGTATTTGACGAAGTCTTCGAAGTCGATATCGGCTGCGGTGAAGATAACATGTCCGATTTTGAATGTCCGGAACAGGTCGTATTCTGACATGCTCTGGTAGCGTGTTCGCAGTTCAGCGAGCCCCTGGCTGACAATAGGCGAGCCGGCGCTGTAGCTGAGGATATTGATCTGCCGCGCGATGGTGAATCGTCCGAGCAGCTCGACGAGTCTGTGGAAGTGTGTGACGGACGCTTTTGCGCGATCGAGGTCGCCGAGGATGTAGTGCAGCTCGGTCTGTCGAGACGGCCAGGCGTAAGCCAGTGCGACGCCCTGCCTGCCCATGAAATGGTGAATTTCAGCGGTCACAGCGCAGGCGTGGTAAAAGTCCACGCGGAAGCCGTGCACGTAAATGAAGATATCCTTCTGCTGACTGGCGTTGAGTTTCAGGTTGATCGCATTGATCCATGCCTGTTCTTCGTTGCTGAGGTGCCTGCTGTAGGGCGGGGTATGCAATGTGGTGTATTCCGATACGCGTGTCAGGTTCAGTGTGATGTCATGCCGGCGGTCCGAGGTGGTGGACGCCTCGACCAGTTCCTGCCATGCGAGGTTTTCGTTACCCAGTCGGACCACGGCCTCACCGGCGCGCATGAGCCGGCTCAGGTCGTTTGTATATTTCCTGTTCTGCATACTGCCGCCGGGTTTTCGGTTGGTGGCGTAGAAGATGCGTACCTTGTTCGACTGTTCGTCGGGCGTGACCAGGTCGGCGCTATGCTGCAGGCGGGGATCGAGCAGCAGAACGGGTGTAGGCATGAGTTTCATCCGGCAGCCGGAGGCGGCGAGCAGGACGATCAGTATCATGGCGCAGTGCATGGGATACCGATTCCGGGTCATGGAAGGGTCTCCATCGGTTGCGGTTCTGATTCAGGTGAAAAATCGGCCGATCGCCGAATCATCCGCCAATATCCGGTTCGCCCTGTATTATAGGAAAAGCGCTCGTCCGTCGCGGGGTGGAGCGGTATGCCGTGCCGGTCCCGCGTGTCGATCGGGTTATAAGTATTTTACCCTGACGATTTTGTCGGATTACGGCGTGCTTTCGGCCTGATCGGCGAGAATCGGATCGAGCACTTCACAGATGGTATGGTACATATGGAGGTGGACTTCCTGTATTCTGGCGGTGACGTCGGAAGGTACGATCAGTTCGACGTCGGCGAGTCCCTTGCACTGACCGCCGCCTTTGCCGAGGAAGGCGATTGTGCGGATGGATCGGACTTCCGCTGCTGCCAGAGCCAGCCGGACGTTTTCGCTGTTGCCGCTGGTCGAGAATGCGGCGAGCACATCGCCCGGTTTTCCGAGTGCGTTGATCTGTCTGGCGAAGATTTCTCTAGGCGGGTAATCGTTTGACAGAGCGGTGATGAGCGTATGTTCGGCGGTCAGGTCGATGGCGGGGAAACCGGGCCGTTCGATTTTGTATCGGCCGGCGATTTCGGAAGAGAAATGTGCGGCGTCCGCCGCACTGCCGCCGTTGCCGCAGCACATGAGTTTATTACCTGTCTGCATCGCGTGGGCAATAATGCCCGCCGCCTGTTCAAGTTCATTTGCAAGCTGGTGCACGTCATCGAGCAGTGTCTTCAATGCGTTGCGGTTGGCCTGGAATGTGTTTTTGAGTTCGATTTTCATGGCATTTCAATCCGGTTGGCTTTTACCCAGTTCTCGCAGTTTTTTACGGGTATAGTATTTCATGGCATGGTTGGTCATTTCGGGAACAATGGTGGCCAGGCCGAGTCCGATCCGTGCGATCGGCATCGGCCAGACCTCGGCTCGCGGTTTGCGGATGGCACTGATGATTCTACCGGCGACATGTTCCACGGATTGGCGTCGTTTGGGCGGTGTATTGGTATAGGGGTTATCGATACCCGAGAGTCGCCCGGCGGTTTTGAAGAATTCGGTCGATGTACCGATCGGATGTACGCTGGTAACGTGAATCCCTTCACGAGCAAGCTCGGCCCGCAGGGCGCCGGCGATGGAGTCCTGGGCTGCTTTTGTTGCGGAGTAGGCGCCGAACATGGGCAGGCCGATTTCACTGGCGGCCGACGAGCAGATGAGTAGTTGTTTCAGGCCGTCGGTGGTTTTTCTGAGAAACGGCACGGCCTCGCGGACGCATCGGATGGTCCCGAAGTAGTTGGTCTCGAAAATATCGCGATGCTGTTGCTCGGTCATGGCGAGTACGGAAGAAAAGAAGCCGTATCCTGCATTAGCGAAAACGACATCGAGGCGCTGGAACCGGTCGTACGTCTGTTGAATGAGCTGTCTGACATCGTCGTCGTTTCGGACGTCGCAGGTTATGGTCATGGCCGTGGCGCCATGTTGTTCGACCTGATCGGCGACCTGTCTGAGTTTATCTTCCCGCCTGGCGGCGAGGCAGACGCTCATACCGGCTTTTGCGCATTCGACGGCGGTAGCGGCTCCGATACCAGAACTGCCGCCAGTGATCACAATAACCTTGTTCTGGAGATTGCGGGGCATGGTTGTTTGGTCCTTAGTTTTTAGTCTTTAGCACTACAGCGCTATAAAAGCTCAAGTTTACCACCGGGGCAAGCCGATAA
>CAYRND010000211.1:0-5111 GCA_964425365.1 uncultured Phycisphaeraceae bacterium | reverse complement strand
CGACTCCCTGCTCGCCGGGGCTGTGGGCGAATCGGCGATCTTTCTGATCTGGGACGATACCGACGTCGAGCACACAACCACCTATCAGGTCGAACGAACGACCGACGCCGCTATGTTCTATGTCACAGCGCCGCAGAACAGCTATACGGATACCGGATTGTCAGCCGGTACAACGTATGACTATCGCATCCAGGCTTGCAACAGCAACGGCTGCTCAGCATGGAAGGCTTCCGCCGGTGCAACCACCGCCGTTGTACTGCCTCCTGTTCCACCGGGCGAACTCGCAGCCACGACCGTCAGCCCGAGTGAAATCGACCTGGCATGGGAGAATAACAGTACCACCGCATCCACCTTTGAAATTCAACGGAAAAGCGGTGCGGGGCAGTTCAACGACCTGACGTCCGTACCCGGCAACGTCACCAGCTACAGTGACGCGGGGCTCGAAGCTTCCACACAATATGTCTACCGTGTGCGTGCAGTGAATAGTGTCGGGGCCTCGGCATATGGATTCCCCGCTACGGCGGTTACTGATGATCCGATCGTCATCACCGATCCGCCGACAAGCCCTTCCAGCCTGCAGGTTTCGCAGACCGGCTCGACCTGGATCGTATTGCAGTGGTACGAAAATGCCGACAACGAACTCGGTTTCAAGATCGAAAGACGTATGGGTTCCGGCGACTTCTACCAGATCGATAAAACCTCGGCTAACGTTACCAGCTATATTGATCGAGGTGTTTCGCCGTCCACTTCATATACCTACCGTGTTCGCGCCTATAACCAGGTCGGTGACTCGGCGGCATACACCAATACCGCTTCCACGACGACCTCGACGGGCGAATCGCACCAGGTGCTGTTCAACCTGGATTTCCAGGATGGTCAGCCCAGGTTCGCTATTAAACGTTCAGGCGATGCACTTACACCCACGGTTGTCGATATCGGCGGTGGGGAAAAAGTTCTTAAACTCGGTGATCGGGGTTCTTCCGGTTTTAATTCATCCGAGTTTTCGTACGAAATCACTTCCGGACCCGCCATTACCGAAATCAATAACGTGCTCAGTAATATCGGCGGGCCGTCTGTCGATTTCCTGTTCTGTTTCGATACCAGAAGATTGAATCCGCCCACGATCAACCTGCCCGGTGACGGGAATGGGAAGATCTGTATCTTCGCTCATGGGCCGGACGGCAACGATGGTAGTCCACCGACGAACGGTCAGGGGCTGGATTTCATCTGGACGCACGAACCGTTGTACGGGATCAATCCCTGGGGCGTACCCGGATTCGCCGATGGCGAATGGATCAACATAGGGGAAAATGTGTTTCCTAAGGGCGGGACGTTCTTCCCGCATATTCCCATCCCGCATCGCGGGTTCCGGTTTACCGTCACACCGAAGAGTACAGGACCCGCGAAACTGGTTAATAAACTGGAAATCGTTTTCGATGTGGCTGCGGAATCCGCCGTGAATGAGGAAAGTCTATACGTTGACAATATGATCCTCCGGAAGGCCGCTTCCGTGCGGCCGAGTCCGCCGGCGTTTCCCGATAACCTTGCGGTGCAGGCTTCCGGATCACATTCCATCGACCTTACCTGGCGAGATAATGCCGACGATGAGACCCTGTTCCGCATTGTTCGATCGACCGATGGTGTGAATTTCCATCAGATCGCCACTGTCCCTGCCGATTCCATCACATACGTCGATGATGACCTGCTGCCGGAGACCGAATATGCCTATCGCGTCGCTGCCGTCAACGACTACGGCGATTCATGGTTCACACGTAAGCGGGCGGCGACAACACTATCAGAATCTCAGCAGCAACCGAAAATGGAACTCTGGCGAGTCGATTTCCAGGATCGCAAGATACCCGTGAAGAACCGCTATGGCGATACGAACGGCTCGATGAAGCTGGTCCGCCACTTCAATCAAGTCGGTAACTTCGCACTCGAACTCACCGATAAGAGCATCGGCGGGGAAGGGAATGCATCCGAGTTCTATATCACGCTCGATTATTTCAACCCCGTGACGCTCAGGATCAACCAGATTCTCAGAGGCAGCACATCCGTTGATATGCTGGTCGAGTTCGATATCCAACGGTCGCAATGTTCAAATAATCGGCATGTCAATAACGGCCGAGTCTGTCTCGAAGCCGGACCGTCGGACGGTAACCCGCCGCAAAACGGGTACGGCCGAGACAGCTTCTGGACCGGTAGGCCGGTGTTCGCCGGGCCCGACGATCCCATGGACGGATATGTCGACGGTGAACTCGTCCACATGGACGGCACCATATTCCCACAGGGTTATGACGCCACCGCGCCGTATCGCGGGTTCCGGTTCACCATCAGGCCCGATGGCTCCGGTCGGACGATCAATGAAATCACCTTCAGACTCGATGTCGGTACGGCCGCAAGCGCTCAGCCTGAGGCTATGACAATCGATAATATCACCATCTCCGAACTTGCCCCGGCGGGTAACGGCTCGAAACCGGCTGCGCCGTCGAATCTCGTGGCTACCTCCATCAGTGATACCACCATCAAGCTGACATGGGACGATCATTCCGACAATGAAACGCGGTTCAAAGTCTGGCGTAAAACCGGCGCCGGGAACTATCAACTTGTCGCTATCGTGCCGGAGAATACTATCGTCTATAACGATACGACCGTTCGGCCGGAGACAAGGTACACCTACCTGGTCCGGTCGAATAATCCGTACGGCGATTCAGTCGAGAGTACCAATGAAGACTCCGCCACCACCCAGCCTTATACGACCGCCGAGCCGCCCGATGGGCCGAGCGGACTTATGGTTGAACATGAAACCTACAACACCGTTCAACTGTCATGGGTCGACAACGCCAATAACGAAGCCAGCTTCATGATCGAACGGGCGGATGGTATCATCGGTGCACATGGCGGTTTCACCGTCATTGATACCATCAGCAGCAATAACGAAGTCGAAAATCACATTGTCACATACAATGACACCGGCCTGGTGACTACCAGCCAGTATACCTACCGGGTTATCGCCGCCAACGCACAGGGACAGAGCTACTCGAACGAGGACGATATCACCGTTCAGATACCCGCCGTGCCAAATGTACCCTATACACCTGATGCGCGTGGGTTCACCGAGAAACAGGTTGTCATGTTCTGGAATTGGGCGTCTTATACCGACGATGCCGATTGCTTCAGGCTCGAACGGACACTGATTGATCCGCTCAATCCCGAGCAGCGGAATTACGCCGAGATCGCCACGTTCGATATCGACGAGATCGGATACGTCGATACCAATGTCGTCAGTGACCAGCTTTATACTTACCGTATTCGGGCCTGTAACAGCGTTGACGGCAGCGCCTGCCTGTATTGTTCAGATTACTCAGCCGAAAATACCGCTTATGTCTTCGATCGGCCGCCTCAAAATATACCGGCAACGGTGCCGGACCTGCAGGCGAACGCCATCAACATGACTGAAATCGAAGTGCGATGGGATGTGGATACCAACGCCGATTACTACGACATTGAACGCAGTCTCGACGGTAATTCATGGTCGCATGTCACCGATTTCACATGGGTCAGACAGGCCGTCGAAAAGAAAGCGAAATTCATCGACAGTAACCTGTTGTCTGAAACCATGTACTTCTATCGTGTACGCGGGCATAATACCTCGGGTGAGGCAACAGCATGGTCCAATACCACCAACGCCACCACTCAGGGACCGCCGTCGCCCCCGGCACCGAGTGATCTGGGCGATACGTACGTCAGTACCAACCAGATCGCTATCGCCTGGCGCGATAACTCGGATATCGAGACCGGCTTCCATATCGACCGTAAACTCGAAAGCGGCTCATTTGTACAGGTGGCGACTGTCGGCGCGAATGTAACTTCGTATACTTCGACGGGGCTTACCGAAGGACTTACATATGTATTCCGTGTCCGCGCTTATAATGCTAACGGCGAAAGTTTCTCCAACGAGGACAGCGCTACCACGCAGTTCACCGGACCGCCGCCGGCACCGCAGAACCTCAGTGCCACACCCGACGCCGCGAGGATCGACCTGACCTGGGATCATAACGCTGAAAACGAGGATTACTTCGTCATCGAGCGAAAGCCAGAAAGCGGGTCCTATTCCGTACTCGCCGGCAGTGTGCCCGCAGGATCGACCAGTTATGCCGATACCGGACTGCCCGATGAAACGACCTATTACTACCGCGTCAGGGCCGTCAACGGATTCGGCAGCTCGGGATGGAGCAACGAAGACTGGGCCACCACACCCAATTCCAGCCTGCCCGTCAAGCCCACCAACCTGCAGGTTCTCCAGCTCGCCGGACAGAACGCACTCGAACTCAACTGGAACGACGCGGCCGGTAACGAGTCCGGATTCGAAATCGAACGGACTACCGACGGTGCTACTTTCAACGTCGGTGCCGATGTCGAAACCTATACCGATACCGGACTCGTTTGGGGTGCACTCTATACCTACCGCGTACGGGCCTGGAACAGCTACGGCCAGTCCGCGTGGGAAGGGCCGGTCTCGCAGACGGTCGTCTCGATCAATCCTACTACCGAAGAACTCGACGATACCCACGGTGACATCAGCTACTCCGGTAACTGGACGCTCCAATCCTGGAGCGAAAGGTACAACAATACCTGCCACGAAAGTGACGATTCAAACGGTGAAGTGAATTTATCGTTCAATGGGTTCGCTATCCGAATCTACGGCGAACGTGCACCGTGGGGCGGGACCGCAGATGTCTATATCGATACCAATCTCGAAGGCTCCATCGACTTCGGCAACGGCGATCACCCGCCGTATACCGTCGAGATGTTTTCCATCACCGGCCTGACCAGCGGCCCGCATACCCTGCGGATCGACCATACCGGCAACGGATACATCTACATCGACAAGATCGAATACGACCACTACTGATCACATGATTGAATCAACACGATTGCAATTCGACAAAATCAATTCGCCTGTCTATTGACTCCTCCGTATGGGAAAACACCGGCCGCCAGATAATGCGGCCGGTGTTTGTTCCTACTCCAGGTGACACGAACAGCAGTTCTTGCGTAAGCGTCCGGCCAACCCACACCCTTGACAGTGTAGAGCAGTGATGATGAAT
>CAYRND010000210.1:0-5124 GCA_964425365.1 uncultured Phycisphaeraceae bacterium | reverse complement strand
GGTTCTTCATCAGAATTTGTGGGTAGCAAAAAACTAAAACACTTCAAAGATATCCATCGTGTTATTCGTGTAAGTGATCGGTTGCCTGTCGTTCGGGCCGTATTTTTCGCCCCTCAGTTCCCCGTTGTTTGTGAGGGCACTGAGGGGCGAAAAATACTTGTATAAGCGCAATCGGGCATGGCTGAAGCGTTGCACCGTTTTGATAAACGTATCGTCGAAAGTTCTATCCTGGCTCGCAATTCAACTGGTTCAAAGCCAGGGAAGCGTTCAACAGCGGCGTACCGTGTGTGGTTTGAATTACAAAATCAAATTGACGATCGAAAAAGCCAATGGCTATCGCGAGCTGAAAATTGCGGAAATTGCGATCTGCCATGTGCTCAGACAGCTCCCTGAACCTGAATTAACCCACGGATTCAGTTGAGGAGGCTATATAAAGGATGATTGGGTGGCCACGCATCAATAAAATCTGTAAGTAATAATATTACAAGGATTAACGGAAAATTCAATCAAATCAGGCATAATATTCAAACAAGGCTTTCAATTTATCCGGACACATTGTATACTTGTCTGTGAATGGTGAATAAGAGTCAGTTGTGCAGGAGAATCTGCGATTGGACAGATCGCGTAAAACCGTAAGCCCGCGTCATGCTGCAGTAAGGCGGCGAGGTGATGCTATGCAGGTTGGTGGTGAGCCTGGGGAAATCGAGCAGGTGATTCGCCAGTGGATACAGACGGGTAAACTCGGTCAAGGTCAGCGCATACCGACGGTCCGAGAACTTGCCGACCGGTTCGGTGTAACGCGATATGCCGTTCATGAGGCCGTGAAGTCGTTGCATAAATCAGGTTGGGCGATACGAGAAGGGCGGCATTACCATGCGGCCAACCCGCATAAAATTGATGTTGAGCACCTGACGGTCGCTGGCGGCGCGATAGTTTTTCTATCTGAAATCGCGGCCGTTTCGGGCCGTAATGCATTGAGTCCGGGTTATGACCTCATGGTCGAATACGCCGCCATGATGCAGGCGCGAGGCCGTCATATCAATGTAGTGTCAATGGACCCCAATGCCCTCGGTGATATTTCGGACGACCAGTTGGTCAACCGTCTGGCCGGTGAACGGCCGCTGGGTGTTATCACCTTTCATAATACGCTTTTCAACGAGCCGTCAATGGATGTTCTGCGTGGTCTGAGGGATCGTGGTATTGCAACAGTCACATACGGCAATGATCCTGAATTCGAGGAGTGCGATACCATCGAATCGGATCATGAAGCCGGTGCATATGCCCTTACATCCCTTCTGATCAGTAGAGGCTGTCAACGCATACTTCCATTTATGCCGGTGAACCTGCCGACGAGCAGAAAGCCCCAGTGGCTGCTATCAAGATTACGAGGATATCGACGTGCGATGAGTGATTCGGGTCTCGGACCGATGCCGGAACTGCATTGCGCCAACATGCCCTGCCATATTTCAACACGTGAAGTTTATCACGACGCAGTTCGAGCGGCGGGTGGGTATCTCATCGAGTTCATGAACCGGCCGGACCCGATCGACGCCGTTATGGCCATCTCGGATACTTTCTGTTTTCCGTTGGCCACTGCCTGCCGCGAACTGTTCCACCTCGATGTCGGCAAGGACGTACTCATCACAGGCTATGACAACTATTGGCAGGATTCACTGCTCTACGAATGGGAACATACCCCGCCATATGCAACGATCGATAAAGACAACGTCGGAATCGGCACACGGATGATCGAAATGATTCAGGAGCGGGCCGGCGGCGAAGTAACCGTGGGAGCAAGGCATGAACTGATGGATGTCAAACTCATCGAGACAGGTGAGGCCGGAATGTATGGATAAGAGAGCAAGTGTTCGAAGAAAACAAGCGTCCGCGGATGGTAAATGAGAAGGAGCAGGAGAACGTGAAGAAGCTTATCACCATTATCATCATGACGAATGCAGTCATGTTCACATCGAGTGTTTATGGAACTGATCTTTCTATTCATTCACTGACGACAGAATATGCAGTCAATCCGCTGGGTATTGACGAGACCAGTCCGCGGTTTTCGTGGAAACTGCAGTCGGCGGTGCGAGGCCGAAACCAGACGGCGTATCGGATACTGGTCGCATCATCTCAGGCCGAGTTGAACAGTGACCATGGTGACGTGTGGGACACGGGCCGCGTGAATTCAGGACAAACGGTGGGGATCGGCTATAGCGGACCGGCATTACAGTCGGGCGATCGCTATTACTGGAAGGTTCAGGGCTGGGATGATCAAAACGAGTTGACCGAGTGGAGCGAACCGTCGTGGTTCGAGATGGGGCTTCTGAGCCCTTCGGACTGGCAGGGTCAGTGGATTGCGCGGACGGAGAATTCATCGTCGTCGATTCCCTCGCCGCTGTTGCGGAAGGAATTCAACATTACCAAGGCCATCGAGCGAGCCAGGCTCTATATCAGCGGTCTCGGATATAACTATACGTTCATCAATGGCGAGCCGGTGAGTGATCATGTGCTCGATCCGGGTTTTACGCCGTATCACAAGCGTGTGCTTTATACGACGCATGATGTGACATCGCATATTCAGGAGGGAAGCAACTGCCTGGGGGTGGAACTGGGCAGGGGTTTTTATGCGATCAAAGGGGCCGATCCGTGGAACTGGTCGAGCACGGTCTGGAACCGTGACCCGCGGATGATTGTTCAGCTCGATATTGAATATACAGACGGTAGCAGCGGAAATATTGTGAGTGACACATCGTGGAAGACGTCCGAGGGTCCGGTCCGGTCTGACAACATGTATACGGGCGAGGAATACGACTCGCGTCATGAGAAGCCGGGGTGGAATCAGCCGGGGTATGATGAGAGTGGCTGGTCGAACGCCATTCCGGTCGATGGGCCGGGTGGCACCATGACCTCGCAGATGTTACAGCCGATCCGTCGGACGGGCAGCTGGCATCCTGTCGGTGTCAGCAAACCCGCGGGTGATTCGCATTTATTTGATGCGGGCATCGTAACAACAGGATGGGCGAGGCTGACCGCATCGGCGCCATCAGGTACGCATTTGACGATCAAGTACCATGAGAAACTGAGCGGTGGACGTATCGACGACAATTTTGGCAGCCAGCAGGGATTGCAGCGTGACGAGTACATATATAAAGGGCAGGGTGTAGAAACGTATGAGCCGAAGTTTCAATATAAAGGGTTCCGGTACGTTGAGGTCATCGGTTTTCCGGGCAATTTGACGACGGACGATCTGGAGATCATTGAAGTTCATAGTGACATTCCGATGATCGGTCAGTTCGAATGTTCCAACAACCTGCTCAATACCATGCAGGCGTTAGTCGTCAGAACACTTTACAACAACTACCACAGCATCCCGACCGATACACCGCTCTATGAAAAGAACGGCTGGATGGGTGACGCCTGTGTGATGATGGATACCATGATCTACAACATGGATATGACCCGATTCCTCAATAAATGGTCCAATGACATCCGGGACAATCAGCGTGCCGATGGCGAGTTACCGTTTTTATCTCCGACAGATACCTGGGGTATAGGCACAGCCGTTGAGTGGAACGTGGCGTACCATTTTCTGGTGTGGTATGTATATCTGCATAGCGGCGATATCCGCATTGTCGAGGATCACTATGATAATCTGAAGCGTTATATTGATCGTGTTTACACGTATGGATTCAGTGGTGGAACTTATCAGTGGGGGGGATATGGTGATTGGAACTCTCCGAACCATGAAGGCTGGCCGCCGGAAGGGCCGAAGCTTTCGGCAACGGCCTATTTTTATCGAAGCGTTGAAATGTTGAAGGAGATGGCGTCACTTCTTGGCAGAAGCGGCGATGTAACTTCGCTGACAACTATGCTTGATGATATACGTAATGGATTTAATAACACGTTTCTGGATTGGGGCGGCAATTTCTATCGCACGGGTGAGACAGGCGAATACCGTCAGACCTGTAACCTGTTGCCGCTGGATTTTGGTATTGTGCCGTCAGAACGGCGAGGTGCGGTATTCAATAACCTTGTTAATGATGTTCAGAGCAGGGGCGATCATTTGAATACGGGTTGTGTTGGTACAAGGCATGTATTACCGGTTCTGACGGAGAACGGTCGTCTTGATCTTGCATACAGTGTTGCGACGCAGACGAGTTTTCCGAGCTGGGGTTTCTGGGTTTCACAGGGGGCAACCAGTTTGTGGGAGAAGTGGGATACAGGTGCACGGTCGTATGATCATTACTTCTTCGGCTCGTACGGCATGTGGTTTTATGAGCATCTGGGTGGGATCAAGCCGACGTCAGCTGGATTTGAAACGATTCAGATCAAGCCGTATCTACCCGACGGTCTGAATTACGTCAATGCTGACATCGATACCGTACGGGGCATGGTCAGTTCGCACTGGCAGAAGCAGGATACGAACCTGGCGCTCGATGTCACCATTCCGGCGGGCAGTACGGCGACGATCTACGTGCCGGCAAACGGAGACAGGCAGGTACTCGAAGGCGGTGTTCCTGCAGAGGCTGCTGAAGGTCTTGTCTTTATTCAGCAGTCGAGCGATTACGCGGTATATTCGGCCGAATCAGGCCAGTACGCATTTCTGGTCACCGACGGTACTACGCCGCTACCGGCACAGAACCTGGAGGCTATTGCACTGTCAGGCAGTGAAATTCGGCTTCAATGGGATGATATGTCAGATAACGAATCGGGCTTTATCGTTCAGCGCAGGCCGTATAACAGTGACAATAACTGGCATACCCTTGACACCTTGCCGGCGGATACGACGTCGTACACAGACACGGACAATATCTGCGGGCTGATCGAATATACCTACCGAATTGGCGCTTATGCCGATTAGCAGTGAATAGCGATCTTCTTCTTCAACACATGGGCATGGCCTGTTTTTTCAGGCCGTGTCCTTTTCATTTGGGAATCGGGATAGTTATTTATGGCGGCGTTGCGTTGGTGTTACAGGCGATGGTGTGGTGAAGATGGGTGATAATGTGCGTTCGGGAATCAGGGTGTGTCAAGGTTTGATCCTGCTCTGGTGCCCAGGGGTTTTGGATTGGGAGGGGTATAACAATGAAGCAATAGGGGGAGTTCAAGGTTCAAAGCAGGGTG
>CAYRND010000209.1:0-5156 GCA_964425365.1 uncultured Phycisphaeraceae bacterium | reverse complement strand
ATATACCTTCGTCTCGATCAGACCCTCGCCGTCACGAATGTAGTTCCCCGATTCGCCGTAACCGATCAGATCATCATATCCCTCGTCATATCCGCTGATCGCTGACGATTGTATCTCGAAAACCACCTGGCCCGATCCGTCGTAACGAATACCACCATACCACTCATCGCCCGTCGTGGTGTCACGAAATACCTTGAACACCGGCGAACCCAGTGCATTCGTATATACCAACTCCTCGTTGCCGTCCTCGAATGTTACTGTCGTTCGATACTTCCACGTGTTGTATTCGTCCGTTACCGGGTCAGGATACAACGGGTTCTCGATACGAACGAAGGTGTCGCCCGTCGTGCCGCTGACCATGCCGCCCCCGCCGCAACACTCGCGACATCCCGCGTTCGATACCTCGCGGATAACCCGGCCTTCACCGTCATACTCATAGTACATGTCAGCGTATTCAGAAACCTCAACGTCAGACGCCGTAAACGGATCTACCGTGTTCAGACTCAGATTACGGAAACTCTCCCCGTTTACTACGTACTTCAATAAATGGTCACTGCCGTAAACGTCACCGTCCTTGTAATAACGGTAATACGACGTCTTCACGTCAGACCAGCCACCGCCATCCACCTTCTGATCCGTCACGGCCTTCAAGTCGTTCACACTGCCGTGTAACGCTCCCTCACCGTAATAACCATATACCACACGCCTCAGATTCGTCCAACCTCCGCCGTTCACTGACTTCTGAAGCGTCGCATACTCAAGATGATCCTCATTCTCGTGGCCGGTACCGTAGTACGTCAGAGCTAATGAGTACGTGATCGTGTCACTACCATCCGTCATCTCACGCTGTATCGATGTTACCAGGTTCGTATCGTACGATGTGCAACGCGTTACATCACCGTAGGCGTCCGTGTACGCGTAAAATACGCCGTACATCGGCATGCGGTCCGCTTGAGAACGTTCATAACCGAAATAGTCAAGCGTCTCAGACTCCCAGCCCAGACCCTTCGTCAATCGGTAACCGCCGTATGTGTGATCCGAACCGTCCAGGTGTACCGCTATCGTGATCGGCTCGAGCGAATATTCGCCATGCGGGTCCGCTCGCGATACGAATACGTCCGTCTCGTAACCCGTCTCGTCAAACCACACCGGATCACTGTCACCACAGTACGCAACGTATACACGTGGCTCGTACAATCCCGCAGGTGTTGCGTCTGCTAGATGCGGAGCCTGCACTACCAGCCAGTTGTTCCCCAATGGACCCGGATAGTCCGACTCGAGCTGATTGTCGTAAAACCGCGTCAGACCGAACCAACCGTCAGATAATACCTCCGGAAAATCACGCGATTCAACATACGCCTTGCCGCTGAAATACGATACAGGCGCCTTCGTCCAGCCCGGGGGACATTGATAACGATGCCACTGCGATACCGTCCGCGTCTCAGGCTTCTTGCACGGCTTCTTATCAGTGATCGTACGCTTGCACAATACCATGTTCTTCGGAACAACAGATCGCGGACACTTCGCTTCCTTGTCAGTCTTCTTCTGAACCTCGGAATGAGGAGGCTCGGAATCACCGTCTACATTGAACGCAATCACACGGTACGTGTATTCCGTGTCCGGCGACAGACCCGTGTCACTGTAGACTATCGCATTCTCCGGTAACGTCGTGACGATATTGAATTCGCCAATACCCACCTTACGCTCAATTCGAAATCCGTCCTCGTTATCTGCATTGTCCGACCACGTGAGATCGAGACGCTCATGATCCACCGTCTCACATGACAGATCCGATGGCGAGGCGGGGGGGGCGGGCTCATGCGGCGTGCCGCTCGCAATGTTCGAATAGCCGGACTCCATCGGAAACGTCGATACACCCGTTACCTTGTAATAATACACCGTACCGTTGTAGACACTGTGGTCAGTGATGTTGTCGCCGCCGAATGACGCCGCAACCGCCTTGTACGGGCCAGATTCCGACGTCGCACGGTAAATCATGTAATAAATCACCGGAGGATCCGCTGTTACAGGTGACCACGTCAGTTGGTTGTAACCATCACCAGAAAACACCACAAGATCCTGCGGCGATGGTAGCGGAGGATAAAACGGACCGACTGAAAACGGATCGCTCGGATCGGAATCGCCCTGTGTGTTGAACGCAATGACTCGATATTCATAGACATCACCGTATTCCAGACCGCCGTCTACGTAACTTAACCAGTTGCCCGGCCCGTCGGCTCGCGGTAACACCGCAGCCGGTACGTACGGACCACCGTTGTCCGATCGCTCAACACGAAATCCGTGCTCCTCGTCGAAGACCATCATCGATACGCCGCCCGAATTGTCCTGCCAGCTCAATGAAATATCTCGATCACCAGATTGCATCGCCGTCAGGTCGGTCGGACTCTGAGGCCGCGATATCTCAGGTACCGTCGGCTGATGGATCTCAAAAACGTCTGCATACGCAAAACCGCCACCATTGCTCGTTAATGATATGATATGCGGGCCGTCGCCGATGTAGCCGCTGCTGTACACCGGCTGCATCAACGACGTAGCCGGTGAATAATAACTGATCGATTGGATATTACCGTCGATATCAACCTGAGCACTGCCGCCGCCAGGTTCCGTCTCCGCAAATAACGTGATCGAGTCACCGAAAAATGCAAAATCAAACAACGCGCCCGGTACACCCGTCAGATGAGTCTGGTAACCGTAACGACCGGGAACGCCCATTAACTCATACCAATCCATCGTGTAATTAACCGAAATGTCATCATCATTCACATAGTACGTGCGGTCAAACCAACCACTGAATGACTCAACCGTGTTCGATATACTTTCACCTCCGTCCGTAATCGCTGCGATCCTGTATAAATAATAACTGTGCGGCCGGATCGAAGTGTCATAATAATCACGGCCACCCGTGCCGGACGACGATTCAACCGTGGCGATCACCGTGAAATCACCACTCTGATACGTTGTGCCAGACGCACGATAAATATGAAAACCCCATTCATTATTCGATTCGTCCTGCCAGCTCAGATGAATGACGCCCGGCTGATAGTCAGCCCCTGTGATCACAGGGGCAACAGGCGACTCGTGCGGCGTAGTGATCGATGAAGACTCTGCATACGCCGAATAAACACCCGGCATAACAAACGCTCGGATACGATAGCTGTATTCCGTGCCAGGTGATACACTCGTGTCCGTATAACACGTAACTCCCGACGAAAGATTCGCAATCAATGCGTAAAGACCACCCCCCGTTCGACGCTCAAGCTCGTATCCCGCCTCAAAACTGCACGATTGGTCCGTCCATGTCAGTTCAACTGCCGTCGGAACAGTTGACCTGCACTCGAATTGCAACGGAATATTCGGATCCGCACCCGACGTCGGTAGTATCACAAAATGACGGTACGTCACAAGATTCCATATGCCAGCGTCCTGACATTCAAATATGATGTGTATCGACTCGCCGTCGGAGTCCGGCGGTACGTCAACAACTGCAACTGACGATAACACCGGCGTAGATTGAGACGGTGACGGTACACCGTTGATAAACACGTCGCCGTTATAATCACTCGCTGCCTCATAGACCCACCAGCGACATTCAAACGCGTCACCGTCAGGGTCATAACTGCCCGATGTGTCTAACGTCACACTCGCCCCCGGCTCTACCGATAGCCGCCACGGCGACGTCGTCACACTCCCGTTTACCATCACAATAGGATTACGATTCCCCACGCCCGTTTCCGACCAGTCCAGACGTGATGCAAAATCATCCAGAAATTCATCAAACCAACGCATCAACGAATGACCCCCCGACTCGTAATCAACCTTGTCACCCGGCAGACCCGCCGCACCGAGAAATCGACCGCCCCAACCGCCATATCCCGGCCAACATAAATAGTCGGATAACCCCGGATTCAATAAACCCGCAAACGATGGCGTGTCTCGCTCACAGACAGACACCGGCGGCATAAGATACCAACTCCCCAGTGATCCCCGCCCTGCATAATTCATCGTCGCAAAATTCAGAAAATCCAGCTCGCGGGTCATGTAACCCGTCGAATAATAGTCCTGCCATAAATAATAAACCGACGGATACTCACTGCGAATCCACGGCCCGGAATCATCCTGGTCACCCGTCGAATTCACACGCAACTTCATTAAAAATGCGTCGTATTCACCCTGACTACGATATCCCTGGTCACGCTCCCATTCAACTCGCCATAACGACTGCGCTAACGTGTTCGAACCCCCCCAGATCGAAATATACACCGGACGTTCGTCCGCATAATCATCTATTATCGATATGATCGCATTGCTGCCCGGTGTGTCCTGGCCATAACCCACGCCCGTCATACCACCTGAAGGCTGACCTTCATACACCCGGCTGAGTAGATACGAGACACTCGGAAAATACCCCATCATCTGATCATCCGATTCCAACGAAAGCGGCAGCGAACCGGATTGACCGTTACGATTACGAAGATTCTCTAACGAATCGCCGTAAGCATACGTGATCAGCTCCATCAACTCCTCGTCGTCCGGATCACCCGAGACCGCATCACCACACGTCGCTATGATCGCCTCGATCTCCATCACGTCAGCATATGCCAATAACCTCACCAGAGACTGCGTCTCCTCATTCGACGACGACCGATCCATGTCAACCAGTATGATGTGACGCGGCTTCAACTCACCACCTTCAGCTACCACCACAATTCCACACAATACCAATAGAAACAATACAGAATAGAAACATACGCACCTTGCCGAACTCTGCACTACGCGTCTCATAATATGTCTCCAGATCATGGTGGGAGGTGTATCCTGGTGTCCGCTTTGCCCCGTAAGCGACTCGGTAGAAGTTGCACTCTGACAAAACATGGCTTATGACCCACAAGCCGACAGAATGGATTACACGAAAACACTACCGAAATGATGTTAACATGCGATGATCCAATCTTGAGTTTAATGTTAACATTGTTATTGTCAACCCCCACAAACTACAATCAACATCACCCCACCACGTGGGTCCGGCACATCAGTGCCGGACTCCCGTTACTCCTCCAAACAAAAACAACCTGAAAAATACTGCAAAACCGAAGTCGAGAGAGAATTGGAGAGAGAAGTGGGTGGTAAGCGAGTAA
>CAYRND010000208.1:4004-5187 GCA_964425365.1 uncultured Phycisphaeraceae bacterium | reverse complement strand
TTCATCATCACTGCTCTACACTGTCAAGGGTGTGGGTTGGCCGGACGCTTACGTTGTTCGTATCTTCCGCCGTGACCACGTAATAGTACGTATTCCCGGTTACCAGATCGGCATCGATGTACTCGCCGGCTGTCAGTCCGGTTGCTTCCTGAGTGTAAGGTCCGCCCTGAGTTTCAGAACGGTAAACATGGTACACGCTGAAGTCGGATTCGGTGTTGTCATTCCAGGCCAGTTCGATAATGCCATTACCCTGTGTGGCTGACAGGCCCGTCGGATCAGCAGGCGGTGTGATGTCCGGTGCGGTAATCCATATTTCGATGCCACTGATATTGATATCGCCAGTCGCCCCGCTTGTGATATTGATTTCACCATCTGAAATAGTGAAGTTGTACGGCCCGAGTTTCTCCCACTGGCCGGCGTCGCCACTGTAGTAATCGTCCTGGACTAGTGCGCCTTCGATAAAAAGATCATAAGTCATGGGTGCGTTATCTTCCCAGACATAGAGGTAGATGTCGTACGTATCCTGCGGCACCGACTGAATGGTCAGACTGAGATTGCCGTTGTTGTAGATGGAAGACTGAATCATTTCCGTACGATCCGGATCAGTCAGTGGATCCAGTGTCGTGGTGCCGACGAATGAAAGGCCGTCGTAGGTGTAATTCGGTGCGTTTTGATCTTCCCAGACCTGGCCGTCGACGGTGACAATGTCACCGTTCAGATTGATTGCCCGGTAGAATGTGATAGCAGCCGGCGTGGTTTCGACGGCTTCATTTGACCACGTCGAATCGCCGCCTGCGTTATAAGCCAGCAAACGATAGGTATATGTAGTACTTTCAGTCAGACCGTTATCGTTGTAGGTGGTTACATTCGCACCGACCGTGTCGATTTCACTGAAAGTTGCATCGCTTTTACGTTCGATACGGAAACCGGACTCGTTATCGGCATTGTCAGTCCACGTCAGATCGATCCGCTCGTAATTCACCGCGGTTGCCGCCAGGTTATCCGGCGCCGCCGGTGCCTGTTCCAGCGTCGTTGCCGAGTCGGTTGGGTTCGGTTCAGGCGAATCGCCGCCGATGCTGTAAGCGATGACCTTGTATTGGTACGTGGTTGCCGGAGACAGTCCCGTATCAGAATAGCTGGTGATATTCATGGCGGCGGTATCGATTTCGACACTGTCACGGAA
>CAYRND010000208.1:0-3904 GCA_964425365.1 uncultured Phycisphaeraceae bacterium | reverse complement strand
TATCCGGAATCCATCTTCATTGTCCGCATTGTCGGTCCAGGTCAGATCGATTTGAGTTTGTGAAACCGTGGTAGCAACCAGATTGGACGGAGCCGCCGGCAGCGGAACCGGGTCGGTCGTCGCAGAAGCGGTCGGGTTGGGTTCGATCGACTGGCCGCTCAGGTTATAAGCGACAACCTTGTAATCATAAGTGGTATCGGGCGTCAGGCTGGTGTCGCTGTAGTTGGTGATGTTTTCCGCAACGGTATCGATTTCGACACTGTCACGGAATATCCGGAATCCATCTTCATTGTCCGCATTGTCGGTCCAGGTCAGATCGATTTGAAAGGCACCGGCAGCGATTGCAGTCAATTCACTCGGTGATGTCGGGGGTTGTGAGTCATCATGCGGCGTGGCATGGGCTTCGTTAGAGTATTCTGATTCCTGTTGTATGATGTCAACCGCCGTGACTCTGTAATAATAGGTTGTGCCGTTGGACACATTAAAGTCGATAATATGATTGCTTTCAAATGCAACGGCGACGGCATGATACGGCCCGTTCTGGATCGTGCCGCGGTGAATCTTGTAATAGAGTACACGCGGATCGGCTTCCGTATCGGCGTCCCATGCGAGTGTAACGAGCTGGTTGCCGTATGTGGCCGCCAGGTTCTGTGGTGGTGCAGGTGCCATACAGTCCGGCGTAGTCGCCGATGCTTCATTTGTCGCGGACGAGTCGCCTCCGGTATTGTAGGCCTGAACACGGTAGGTATAAGTTGTATTCCCTGCAAGGCCGGTGTTATTGAAGACCGTCACGTTTTCTGCCACGGTGCCGATTTCAACGGCGTCACGCAAAATTCTGAATCCCTCTTCATTATCCGCATTATCCGTCCATGCCAGGTTAATCTGATTGCAGGATATCGCCGTTGCATTCAGATCGGACGGAGATGCCGGTGGTAGTTCCGGATCAGTCGTCGCCGATGCGGTAGGATTCGGTTCGGGTGAATCGCCGTACTCGTTGTAGGCAACGACTCTGTAGGTATAAGTTGTAGCCGGTGAAAGCCCGGTATCACTGTATCCACTTACATCAGATGCAACCATGATGGTATACCCGTCATTGGTACGTTCTATCCGAAACCCATCTTCATTGTCCGCATTGTCTATCCAGCTCAGGTCGATCTGGTCATAGGATATTACCATTGCAATAAGCCCGGAAGGTGACGCAGGTGGTGCATAAATACCAGTGATTGCTGAGGCGATGGGATTCGGTTCGGCGGAATCGCCGTATATATTGTATGCAACCAGTTTGTAATTATAAGTGGTTTCCGACATCAGGCCGGTGTCACTGTAGCCGGTAACATCAATGCCGACCGTATCAACCTCGACATTATCACGGATGATCCTGAATCCTTCTTCATTATGCGCATTATCCGTCCAACTCAGATCAATCTGATTGTACGATATGGCTGTTGCAACAAGGTTGGATGGCGCCGCGGGCAGGGGATCAGGATCAGTCCTCGTCGAGGCGGTCGGATTGGGTTCAGGGGAATCGCCGTCCATGTTATATGCGATTATCCTGTATTCATACGTTGTATCGGGCGTCAGTCCGCTATCGCTGTAAATGGTGACATCCGCGCCGACCAGGTCGATTTCGATACTGTCGCGGAGGATTCTGAACCCATCTTCATTGTCCGCATTATCCGTCCAGCTCAGGTTGATCGTATTTTCATCCACCGTAGTTGCGATGAGCGCAGTTGGTGAAGCCGGAGGTTGGAGAATATGCGGTGTTGCAGATACCACGGCCGAGTACCAAGATTCATGCGGCCAGGTATCCACGGCGGTAACCCTGTAGTAATAAGTCATGTCATTGATCACACTGAAATCGATGATTTCCGTTCCCTTGAAGGCGAGTGCGACCGTCGTATATGGTCCGCTCTGCAGTATCGAGCGATACAATTTGTAATAAAGCACCGGCGGATTGGTTTCCGTGTTCGGATCCCAGATAAGTGTGACCTTTTCATTACCCGCGATAGCATGTAGATTCCTCGGCGTGCCCGGCGGCGGCGGGGCCAGCGTGGTGCCTGTCGCCGTGTTGCTCCATGATGAATCACCCGCGGCGTTATACGCCAGCACACGATAGGTATAACTTGTTACACAGGTCAGGCCGGCATCAATATAACCGGTCGTATTTTCAATAGTCGATGCGATATGCTCGAAGTCGCCGGTGGTCCTTCGCTCGATGCGGAAGCCGTGTTCATTATCCGCATTATCCGACCAGTTCAGCAGAATCTGGGAATGCGATAATGCGGCGGCATACAGATCATCCGGCGCGGCAGGGGGCGTGGAAGCCTGGTCATAGATGCCCGGGTTCTCCATTGTTGCAAAAAATACATCCTGCATGCGGGACCAGTCATTGGCGGTATCCCTCGGCCAGATATCCAGAACATCCCACGGTGCCTGGGGATCGGTTACCGTATTATGCTGTAGCGGTTCGCCTGTCAGGTAAATCATCCTCGCTTCTCTGTAAACAGAGTTGTCGAACATCCAGAGTGCGTTTGTCCCGTCACCCATCTGATTGAGATGACCAGTGGAAGACTCGATGTAGGTGATCAGTTCCTGCTTGACCTCATAACCCGGCTCACCGGGATTATCACCCGGTAGAGCATCGAAACGGTAACGGTCAAAGATGCAATCTTCGATAAAATAATAATCACTGCCCCAGAGCATCATCTTACACCGCTTGCCCGTGACGTAACAGGCCCATTCATCTTTGAAGTTGTAACCGCCTGACAGGCCGAAGACGATCATCTTGTCAGCGATGGCCGGGTCCTGAAGAACGGCATTGGCGACAGTGGTGAGATTTCCTCCCATGAAGACCACCAGCGGTTTGCCCGGTGTGCATAGATTCGCCTGTTGAACAATCAGATCGCTGCCGGCAGACGGTACAGACACAGTGTCGTTGATCAGACCACTGGCTGGTTTTACCAGTATGGCATCGGCCCCGGCGGTGACATCAGGTAGATTCAGCATGCCCGCCGCACGCGCGTTGTTCACGCTCCATGTCAGATCGTCGATCGATTGCTGCAACGTATAATCATAGCTCAGACCATCACCCGGCCACATGTCGCGTGTGGCCACGATACCCACCAGGTCAATATAACCCAGACTGGCGTGAGCGAAAAGATACTCGTCGCCCGGGACGTTCCAGGTCCAGTCATTGTCGTAAATGACCTTCGATGCGTAAATATCAAAGCCGGTGATGTGTACCCCGTTGGCATCGATCGTGAAATCGACATGGTTGTTTTCCCCATGGACCGCCTGAATGACAATAAGTGACAGTATCATGGCCGACAGGGTTGAACAAGCGTACAATCCGGATCGATGCTGCTTCATTATTCATGCTCCTTCATGCACCTGGAATATGGGGCGCATGGATAACCTGACTACCCGATTTCAGGACAGACATTTTTACTGTCTGTCGTCTCCCTGAACGTGATGATATTGCTGACATTGAATGGTAATGGGTATAAGAGGAATTTATCCGAGTCTGTTCCGCCGATACTGCCGGAATCTCATTAATGAGCATCGCCTGCACAATAAATGGATTATCTTTTTCCGACTCCTGCAGTCTGAAGTGACCTTGTATTGTATATAATCCGGTCAGTTCCGAATATACACCCCCTGCTGAATTGATGCAACCATTTTATGACCATTCATGTTAGCTGACTGTTGATTTTCCATGAGTCTTTAATGTGGCCATCTGCGTGCATACCCTGATGAGAATCATATTAACACGGCTACCCATGTTGCCCCGCTTAACGGCCTGTTTCGTGTTAAGTGCGGTAGCGCAAGGTTCTGGCTGATATAAAACAAGTCCGGCATAAAAATGCCGGACCTGTTCATGGTAATCATTGTTTCTCAGTGGCGG
>CAYRND010000207.1:0-5188 GCA_964425365.1 uncultured Phycisphaeraceae bacterium | reverse complement strand
GGCATTATTGCGCCTGCCGGGCTTGTGGGAAGATGGGTTGGCCGGACGCTTACTTTTCACCTCGCAGTGCCTTCGCAAACACCGAGTCATATCGAGGTGAACAATGCAGCTCGAACGCCGGTGGCCCACGAAAATATCCTGAAGAACCTTTCGCGAAAAGACCCGCCTGATAAACCGCTACTGATTCTTGACCGCGCCGATCCGATAGGTGTAATCGACCATTCCGTGCAGGTCGGCCGTATCGCAGTACTGGGTGGTACCGGCATCGAGTCGGGCCAGTTCATGCCAGTCGTCCTGGCCGTGCCAGGGTCTGCGGATGACGACGTATTCATCTTCGTCGTCCGTATCATCCCACCGCAGGCAGATGCCATCCATCGAGATGGAAGTAGCATGGACATTGGTGGGCGGATCGATGGGGATACCGATGGTGAGGATGAGCCGGGCATAGTGCGTCAGCGCCGGTTCGCCGTCATCTCTGACCTGCAGGATGACATGGACGGTCCTGCCCATAGCGTCCGTGGGCATGGTGAAGCTCGCGGTGGGGCTGGTGGTCCAGTCCTGGATGATCTGCGGGCCGGTGCCCACGGCGGTATCGGCGTCAGCGTAGCGCCACCATTTGAACTGAAGTTGACCGCCGTCGGGATCGTATGACCCCGAGGCATCGAGCATTGCGACGGCACCGGAACCTTCGACTTGATCAACCCCGCCTGTAACAACGGCCACGGGACGATGGTTCGCCTGTTCATACGTGGTAATGCACCAGTCGCAGCGTGATGCGAAATCATTGGCGATTTCATCAAACCAGCGATTCATGGGTTTCTTGATATCGCCATCATCCGGCGTATCTTTCCAGTAATTCTGCGCCCCGCCGGCGAAGTCCTGTGCGAACCGGCCGCCCCAGCCACCGTGACTCGGCAGTTCCATACTCCGCAGGCCCGTGGCCAGATTATGCAGAAACGATGGCGTGTCACCCTCGGCCACGCCGTGCAGACCCGTATTCCAGGGGGCAATCGCAGGGTTGTAGGTGTAGCTGTCACAAAGTACCCCGTGTCCGACGATATACTCCATCATCCAGTCGAAAGAAAACGACCAGTGATCGCTGCCGAAGGGTACCTGGTCGCCCCGCATTTCATCGAATTGCGTGTAATTCAGGATATAGTACAGATTGGGATAATCGGCTCGCATTTGGGGCGCGGTGTCCCGGCTGCCTTCCTGGTTCGAGATGGCAAAAACGCGAAGCTTGCTGATGAGCTGATTCTGACGCTCCACCGAGAACCCGCGGTTACGCTTGATATCCCACACCGCCCGGGCCACAGTGCAAGTGCCGCCCCAGCATTGAACCCAGACAGGTCGTGGATCGGAATCATCCTCGAGCACAGATATAATCCAGTTCGAACCGGCTGTCGAACCCGCGTCACGGGCTGTCGTGCCCCATTGGTTAATGTTCCCTTCCTTTACCATCGCGGTAAGGCTCTCAGGTGTGGGATAACTCGCATCATGCTGAATCAGATTGGAATAAACCTGGGCATATTTCGGTATGAAATCGTTCTGCATCCACGATGAACCGGTCCAGTGATTCGGCGCATAATGATACTGCGAACTGGTATAGATGAGTCCTTCCACATCATAATCGTTGGTATACAGCAGAAACCGCACGAAAGACGCCTTGTCATCGGCTTCACCGTCGGTGCAGACGATGACACGCGGCTTATCCTGCGCGGAAGCGTGATAACTCACAAAGAGCACGATACCGGCAAAGAGGCAAAGCAGACCCATAGCGGTGATTCGAGATGAAGACATGAGCTTTCTCCTTCTTATTCAGATCAACATGACAAACCGTTTCATAGAAAACATGACCGGTTCAATAACCGGCTCAACGCCGAACGCCGCTTCTTCCAGGAAAGGGTGAACGTGATGACAGGCAAGAAGACTTCACTTCCTCCAGCCGGATGCTCATTTCATCAGGCGGACACAACACCAATATTGACTTGTGCACATATTGTACAATATTGGTACATTTCCATCAAGCCTGACCCCAGAATCACACGCCGACAATTCTCATCAAACCCCTATATAAAACTGATCAGTTAAAAACTGTTATGTTTAAAAACATGTATTTACCATATTAATCACAATGGTTTACAAATCCTGACCTGGCAATTTTAAATTATTAACCAGACATTTGATTTTTACTTGCATTTGTCTGGAATTTTGTTTATCTTTTAGTTGTCCGCCGTGGCTGCCACGGCCAGTCGGTTTGGATAATCGATAGGTGAAAATATTTAAGTCTTTACTGATAAAACAATTATGAAATCTGCTTCCAGAAGGACACGTTCACGAACCGGTACAACACCTGCTGCGACAGCAGCGAGTGATTCTCAGGTTGCCGCTAAAACGATTCGCGCGTGGATCGAGCAGGGCGAACTGGAGCGAGACGAACGGCTGCCGTCGGTTCGGGCACTGGCGGATACGCTCGGAACAACGCGATACGCCATCTGCGAGGCCATCCACCAGCTCGAAGATCGCGGCTGGATTCGCAAGGTCGGACATAAATACGTGGTCAGCCGCCGCGAAGATACCCGGCCCGATCGGACCGCACCGCCGATGCCCGGCACGGTCATTGTCCTCGCAGATGCAGGCGAGCTGAACTCGGGCAATATTCTCATACCGGGATTCGACCGTGTCATTGAAGTATCAGCCATGATCGCAGCGAAACAGGCGGGATTGAATGTGCTCAGTGTCAATCCCGAACGGATTACACGAATACAGGAAGAACTCGATCGACTGCTGGCACAGAAATCCTCCGGCGTGATCGCTTTTCACGATACGTTGATTCAGGAAACGGATATTGCCGTACTGAAAATGTTTCAAAACGCCGGCATGCCCGTCGTCGTCTACGGGAATGACCTGGAATATGCACCCTTCGATACGGTCGAGTCGGATCATGACGCAGGCGGTTATCAACTCACGAAACTGCTGATCGATCACGGCCGGAGGCGAATTCTGCCCTTCATGCCCCTTCAGATCGTAACGGATCGCATTCCCCGATGGCTCGAGCAGCGCCTCAGCGGCTACCACCGGGCCATGATGGAAAGCGGTCTCGAACCGATGGAAGCGATCCACTGCCCGGGCATGCCCTGCGAGTTCGGCCTGACTGAAGAAACGTACAGCGCCGTCGTACGAATGGCGGCGGGATTCCTGATGGAACATATTCAATGCGACGAGCCCATCGACGCCGTCATGGCGATATCGGATAAATTCTGCTTCCCGCTGGCAACGGCGTGCCGCAGGCTGTTCGGTCTGAGGCCGCATGACGATATCACCATCACAGGCTATGACAATTACTGGGCGGATTCGCATATCTACAACCATCTGAAGCGTGAATCGATCGTGCCCTATGCAACGGTGGACAAGAACAATTTCGAGATCGGCCGACGGATGACCGAGCTGCTGCTCGGACGGATCAACGGCAAAGTCTCCGGCGAGGCGAAACACGAGCTGATTGAACCACGACTGATTGTCGTGTGAGTGAAGAAGAAGGCGGTTTTATTCAAACGGAGGGTTTCATGTGAAGCCTTGGATCAGCACATCCTGACAGATGTCGGTCTTCAACTCTTTTAGGAGGAAGTATCCATGTGGAAACAGGTCAATTCAGTATCGATGATGTTATGTTTACTGGTTTGTATGATCGTAGCCGGCAAGCTGGCGGCGTACCCGGCATCGGGGCATAACCTGCACCTGACCACCATCGGCTGGTGGGGTGACAAGAACGGCCCGCGGGTCTACCGTGACGGCAGCCTGACAATCCGCGACAGAGGAACCTATGGTTTCAATATCTACAATATGCCCTCCACCATGAAGTGGTACCTCGACCAGGGCTACCTGCCCTGCCCCGTCACCGAGTGGGAGCGGAACGGCTGCACCGTCAAGATCATGCACTTCGGTGACGAAGTATACGTGGGCGGCAACCGGTACGTGGCGGTCTATTCACGTGTATCGATCTATAACCACAGTACCAGCGGTGTAAACCTCAGTCCGGGCGCCTCGGGCGAGTTCCTGAATCTGAACTCGCCGGGCGATTACGTCGCACCCGGCCAGACGGTCAACCATGATTTCGTCATCGCAGGCGATAAGTTCGGCGGCGGATACGGCTGGCCCGACGCCAACCAGCTCCGCAACGTCAAAACCTGGCAACAGGCTTATGATCACATGCGTAATTTCTGGGACGGCAAACTCGGCCAGATCGCCGTGATTGAACAGTGTCCCGACCAGCGGGTGGTCGACTGCTACAAGGCCGGCTACTGCTACATGCGGATCATAGATGACGGCAACTACCCCACCGTCACCGAGTTCGACGGCTACGATTACCGTGAATGCCACGATACCATCGGCATTCTCGCGTTCTACTTCACCGCAGGAGACTTTGAAGGTGCGCAGACACTGTTGAACTGGATGCACACCGATCACAGCGGCTACTACGACGGACTCTACAAATACTCCTGGCCCTTCGCTTTGTATCTGAAGAACACGAACGACACCGGATTCGTCGACAGCAAGTTCAATACGATCAAAAGTGTCGTGTATGACAGGATCAAGAACTGGCGCAGCGGGCCAGGCAGCACCATGCGGGAAAGCTGGGGTGTCGACAGCTATGGCTTCTACACACTGGACAATTATTCCGCTTTACTCGGCCTGAAATGCTACGCTTATATTTGCGAACGACTGGGCAAAACCCAGGAAAAAAATGACGCCGAAAATGAATATCAGTCTCTACTCAATGCGATGAACGGCGTGCTGAATAACACCATGAACAGTTGCAGCGGCGACTATATTCCGTTCTTCATCAACAAGTGCAATGAACAGACCCGCGCCGCCCGGTTTACGGACGGCAACGGTATGTCGCATTTCATGTTCGGCCGGTGGCTCTGGAACGGCTATCTGTGGAACGCCGATATGGCCGGCCCGTCGGTCGAAAATATCGACGACACCTTCGACTGGTGGTTTGCCGGGTCGACCACCATCGGCAATCACCCGCCCCACTGCTTCGGCCGGTACCCGGGCTATGCAAGCTGCTACAACGTCGGCCACACCGAGCCGTGCCTGCTGAGCAATCGCTACCGCCGCGAGTGGTACGATGCGCTGCTGTTCCTCATTGAACAGGCGATGACCGGGCCCTACTCCTGGCAGG
>CAYRND010000206.1:0-5199 GCA_964425365.1 uncultured Phycisphaeraceae bacterium | reverse complement strand
CGATCGGCATGATAGCGGCAGGCCTGCTCACTTACCTGACCGGCAGGCGGATGTACACCGGCCGGGTCGGGTTATGGGCCATGATCATACTGATCAGCAGCGTATTGCCGATCTACATCGGCGCCGCAGCAATGACGGACGGCGTTCTGCTGGGTTTGATCACAGCCTGTATGGCGTTGTCCGTTCGCATACTGTATGACAAGTCGTACTGGTGGGATTACACACTGCTCGGACTGCTGCTGGGCGCGGCTCAACTGACGAAAGGACCGGTGGGGCTTGCGATACCACTGATGAGTATTGTGGCTACGGTAATCATCGGGCGTAGAAACCTGGTTGTACCGGCCGGGTTCGCATGGAAACTGCTTGTCTCGATCCTGATCAGTTTCATCCTGTTTGCGGCATGGGGTGTGCCCGCGAATACGGCGTCGGACGGTGTACTGCTGCAGGAGGGAATCGGACGTCATGTCATCAGCCGGATGGCCGGCCCGATGGAAGGCCACGGCGGCAGCGGCGTCCCGGGTTACCTGGCTGCTTTACCGCTGTATTTTCCCTTTCTGATCGCAGGGTTCTTCCCATGGATTCTGTTTCTGCCGGCAGCGATTTCAGGACTGGTTCGAAAACATATCGGTACCGGTTCGGATCGTGCTGTGCTATGGGGTTGGATTCTGCCGACATTCATTCTGATGTGCCTGGTAGCAACGAAGCTGCCGCATTACATCCTGCCTGTTTTCCCTGCACTGTCGATTGCCTGCGCCGCGATGATGGAAGCAGCCGAAGCCGGGCGGCTATCCGAAAAGGACCGCGACTGGCTTCGTGGCGGCGTCTGGTTTTTCGGGCCCATGGCGTTTATATACCTTCTCGCTCCAACCGGGCTGCTCACCTATACAAAGCAGTGGACACTGCTGATGTGGTGGGCGCCGCCGACCGTTATTCTGACTGCAGTCGTGATTCTCGCCATTCGACGGCAACTGGCCGAACGCATTCACACCAACGCCGTTCTACTGGTGATGCTGATGTTTACAGCGATAATTCTGGCAAGCATGCACCTGTTACCTGCCGTTGATTCCAGGATGAAGATATCGCCGCATATTGCCATGGCGATCCATGAAGCGTTCGATGAACCGGTTCCCGTCTTCGCAGAAGGTTATGAAGAACCGAGTATGATCTTCTATCTCGATCAGCCTGTGGATATGCCGGTTCGCGGCGTGGCAGGCGGGATCGAAAGTCTGCGGGACTGGTCAACAGCTCCAGGCCCGGCGGCGCTGGTCGTTACCCGATTGGAACTCGAGCAGGCAGAAGTCGAGATCACATCGCTGAACCTGAAAAAGCTGGCCGAGTTCAGTACCATCAACTATTCTTCGTCGGGTTCAGCAATGACCGTGATGGTGTATGCACGCGGGTCTGACGCGACCCTCCAGCCGTCGCCATAAGGCAAGCACAAGCCACGGCATGATCGCACCGAAGTAACCGCCGACGATGACGTCACTGAGATAATGCGAAAGTGTGAATATTCTGCTCGATGCGACAACAAGCCCGAAGGTCAACCACATCGGCCAAAACCGCGGCCAGAACATAGAGAGAAGCATGCACACTGCACCCATTGTTGCGGCATGACCCGAGGGAAAGCCGTTCAGTTCGTAGTCCAGTCGAAAAAACGCAAAATGCATATCAAATACCGGTGAATTCGGCCGACTCCTCGCCAGTACAACTTTGATGAGATTGACCAGAATACCCGAGATCGCCAGTGTGATAAGTGGATATAACAACGTGGGCAGGTATTTTCGCCGACCAACGATCCAGGCCGCGGTGGCCAGTATGGATAAGGCGATCACGTAATAACTTGCCTCGCCCAGCCAGGTCACCGAATCGGCAAGTTCACGCATATCACGCGACCAGGTATCCACCCAGCAGGCGACCGGCCGATCGATATACCATGCGCTGGCGACGGCGACGGCGGCGACGCAGAGTCCGGCAAGCAGGACCGTGGTCTGACGAAAAGGATAGTTCAATCGGTTCATGTCTCTACCAATAACATCAGAAATGCCGAAACTGGCAGATAAATAACAACAGGCAGCCACGCCGCGACTACCGGCGGTAACATTTCCGTACTGACCTGCAGCATGACAAGCCCGCCGCCCCACGCACCGAGACAGATACCCGCCGCTTTGATTCCCTGCAGCAGCAGATTCGCGGGCGATCTCAAAAGGAAAAACGGCAGGCCCATGACAAGGACAAGAACGTTCAGCACAAGCAGACTGAACCGGCTCCAGATTACCTGCGTGATCTGACGCCGCTGCTGGATATCCACCGCGGGATTCTGCTGCATGGCCTGAAGTTGCGACATCGGCAGGAAACTCGGGTAATTACTTGCCCGCTTCGACAGCAGCACGGTGGGTGACAGCTCGGTGGTAACAAATTCGACCGGCTCCGGTTCTCCCTGCAGCGTAGCGCCGTCCAGGCCGGTTTCGACCGGCATGGCGGAAGAAACAGCGTAGCCCTGCCACAGCTTCCAGCCGTGTTTGTCTTCGACCCAGTCGGCCTGGTCCGCGGTTATCCGCCGGTGCCCGATACCATTCTGATCCCGCTGAAGAATAGTCACGCTCTCAAGCCTGCCTTTTTCAGCTTCAAAATCGGCAGCACTGAATAGATTGCCCTGCTCGTCCGATGCGAACTTGATCGGAAACGATTGGATGGTCTCGTACTTGACTTCATGCTGGCCTCGCATCAGCTTCGGGGCGAGCCGGGGGACAAGATATTCCTGACAGGGCAGTGTCAGTGCGCTGAGAACGATACCGGCTACCAGTATCGGCGAGGCAAGGCGGTACATACTGATACCGCTGGCCACCACAGCGATCAGTTCGCGGTTACGATGATAACCCGATAGCGTGAATCCCATCGCGCCCACGGTGATCAGACCCGCGCAATAGACATACATGAGAATCACCAGCGGGCCGTAGAAATCGAAAACAGAGAGTAGCGTAGCAATAAATACGCCGCCGTACTGGTCCTCGCGAATCTGACCGGCTTCGATGAACTCGTCGAGATTCACTATCAGATCGACCAGAACGAACATCAGCGACAGGACCATAAAGAGAATGACCACGTTGAGCAGGAACTGTCTCATGATGTAACGGTCAATGATTTTCATCGCGATTGATTTCCGCCTATCCTTATTGCAGCCGGTAAAACAAGCCGGTCAATACCACGATCAGAAACAGATTGCCTGTCCACAGGATGACAAGTCCCGTGGGCAGGGAGCATTCGGCACTACTGGCCATGTTCCCGCCGGTATAAATCACGATAATCGAGACGATCGCGAGCAGGAAACTCCAGAAATAAACGACCAGCGTCATCTGCCCTTTCAACTGTATGCTCAACACCGCGCCGAGCAGCAACAGTAGCAGGCACGCAACGGCATTGGCGGCCCGCTGGTTGAGCTGCGACATGATTTTATTGCCGAGATGAATTATCTCAGAGGCAAGCGAGGCACGGGCCGCGGTGATTTTCGGAATCCCGCTGTACGGCGGTTCGCTGGTTTGAACCCGCAACGACTCGGCCCGCAGTTGACCGGCATCACCGGGCAGGACCGGCTCCGGCCAGACCGCGCGCTGGAGATTGAGGACAGGATGTTCACTGTACCGACCGAGCGAACGGGTGTCGTAGACCTTGGTATCGTAAAGCTGAATGATAATACTCGGTTCGATACTGAACTCCGACTGATCGACCTGGATATGGGCCTTCTGGGCTTCATATCGCCTGATGACCTGTCCGCCTGTGTCATATTCGATCTGCACCGGCTGGCTTTCACCGGCGGTCAGGGTAATCCGCTGGGCCCCGGCGATCGCGTTCGGTGAACGAATGAAGAAACGGTCGCCTCGCTGGATACCCGACAGTTCAAGAACGCCTTCGGCATGTTCAGGCTGCAAGGTTTTCAACATGGCGACCTTCAGCTTTTCAACCGCGAGCAGCCGCGCCAGACGCTGGGCGGCTTCGCCGACCTGGTCATAACGCTCGGGACTTCGCCCGAGCGTCTTGAGTTCGGAAAGTGAAAGGAACTTCGGGTCGTCATGGAACGGGCTGGGCAGGCGTACGGGTCCGATATCGGTACTGCCGACCATACTCAGCTCACCGCGAAGCACATCGTAGTACATTGCGTTTTCCAACCGGATCATGACCCATGACCGGTTGGTTTCATCATGGCGGTATAGAAAGACAAGTGCTCGTTCGGCGGTGATATCGCTGCGGAGCCGGCCTTTATCATCAAGCTGCCCCACTGCCACGCCGTGAAGATCGACCACCTTCTCCGGTTCGGGATCTGACCGCTCCAGACGGGACGGATCGACGATCACCGCTCTGTCGGCATAGACCATAAAATTCGTATTCGGAAATACAAACGGCTTGTTCTGGTTGAGCTGGCTGACCAGGAGGGTGACAAGGTCTCGTTGAATGGTCCGGTCCGCCAGACGGTAGTATTTCGGCACAACGAAGTTGGACAGATAAAACAAACCCATGGTCAACGCCAGCCCGAGCATGAGCACTGGCAGGAGTATCTTCCGATAACTCATACCGCTCGTCGCGCAGGCTGTGATTTCATTATCCGTCGCCATGCGGATAAAGACGAGTGTACTGCTGAACGCTCCCGCGAACGGCAGAACGAACCCGAGCATGGTCGGTATGGTATAACAAACGAACTTCAACAGCGTTACCGGCCCGAGCAGGCCGTCTGCCATCGGCTTGATTGCGGCCACGAAACTGATCACGAGTACCAGCACCCCCGAAGTCAGTGCCAGCAACTTCAGCAGCTCTCGGAGAATATAACGGTACAGCATCCAGGGCATGGGAATATGATAGCACGAACCCCGAGCCTGCTGTAGCATGGCCGCATGGGCATCTACCCAGCACGAACCGCCTACAACCCCACCGGGCTACACCTGTTCGTCCGCCAGTTGCCCAGCATATCGAATCCTCACTATGTTGGCTCGAACGAAAACACGCCATACTTGACTTTGTCACATCATCCAGATCACTAAGTGATCCCGTTACATCTTCCATTCGTAATGGTTGGGGTTCGCTAACTTCGTGAAAGTTCGGGTTATTCGACATCTGCGATGGGTGGAAGTTCACGGTTAAAAGTAGTTGTTTATGGTTCTTCAGCAGAATCTGTGGGTATCAAAGAGCTGAAACACTTCAAAGAGATCC
>CAYRND010000205.1:0-5217 GCA_964425365.1 uncultured Phycisphaeraceae bacterium | reverse complement strand
TTCGAGGAGAACCAGATATCTCCCAGTTTGATTAGACTTTCACTCCTCCCCACAGCTCATCCCATGTCTTTTCAACGACAACGGGTTCGGTCCTCCAAGAAGTGTTACCTTCTCTTCAACCTGGCCATGGGTAGATCACTAAGTTTCGCGTCTAACCCCTGCGACTCATCGCCCGTTTAAGACTCGCTTTCGCTTCGGCTGCAGCAGTGTATGCCTTAACCTGGCCACAGAAGTTAACTCGCCGGCTCATTATGCAAAAGGCACGCCGTCATCTCGACGAATCGAGACTCCGACCGCTTGTAAGCGTACGGTTTCAGGTACTTTTCACTTCCCTTGTCGGGGAACTTTTCATCATTCAATCGCCCTACTGGTTCACTATCGGTCGTCAAGGAGTATTTAGCCTTGGAGGGTGGGCCCTCCTGCTTCACGCCGAGTTCCACGAGCTCGACGCTACTCTGGTACACCTGGGCCCGAAACAAATTATGCTACAGGACTTTCACCTTCTCTGGTTCGACTTTCTCAGACGATTCACATCGCTCGTTTCAGTGCCGTATTGGTGCCCGCAACCCCATCCCGAAGGATGGTTTGGGCTCTTCCGATTTCGCTCGCCGCTACTGACGGAATCGAGGTTTCTTTCTTTTCCTGCGGGTACTTAGATGTTTCAGTTCTCCGCGTTAGCCTCCATACCCTATGCATTCAGGCATGGATTCCCGATTATTCGGGAGGGTTTCCCCATTCAGAAATCCCAGGATCGATGCTTGGTTGCCAGCTCCTCTGGGCTTATCGCAGGCTCCCACGTCTTTCTTCGCCTCTTGACGCCAAGACATCCGCCGTACGCTCTTAGTAGCTTAATCACCCCGACCCGCAATCGATGTACATGATCTTTTCAAAACATGATCATCGCTACAGGACGGTCGATCCGCGGTACTTACTCGCACCGCAATCCGCCGCAGCCAGTAACCACGGCAGATAAGCTCTTCTCAGACACCGGATCAAACTCGGTATTACACCTACGTGCAACACCTGACCTATACACTTGTCAAAGAACCTCTATCCAGATTCAACACGTCTCTTTCTACATGTCACCTGAATAGCCCGCTGGTCACAGGCCGGGATATCTCAAGACGTCTTCAGACGTCCCGGCCTGTTACGAGCCGGACAATACTAATCGTTCAGTTGTGCTTGTCAAGCACCCTTTCTCCGACCCGGATGGGTCGAAAGGGCCCATCAGGTCAGTCTATCAAGTTGTAGGTTCGTTTCACTCGCACCTAGTTCCTTTTATCGACTATCCAATTACGAAACGATAAGTTTAACCGCTTCGGCATCCCTGTCAATACCACCCCCTCCATACTGCCGATAATTCCAGAAATTCCCCATCACCTCCACAAAATGTCCACATCCTCGTCTCCCCTGATATCCCATACCCCCTTTACCCCCAGAATGGCCCGTAAACTGCTGAAAATAAAACATATACAACCGCCTCACAACCTCGTAACTTCGCCGACCCACACCCCACTTTGCCATTCCGGAATCCCTGATCCATCTCATTCCGTACTCAATCGCGCTGTCGCCCCGCCATCCACGATCAACGCCTGACCCGTCATGAACGACGACTCGCACGAATCAGCTAGAAACAATATCGCTCGGCCAATCTCCTCAGGACGGCCCACCCGGCCAAGAACATGCTTGCGGCCCAGACCTCGCACCAGTTTTTCGATACTGTCCCCTTCCACGTGCCCCCGACTCAGACCCGCATGCAACATCGGCGTGTCCACCGCACCCGGTAATACCGCGTTCACACGGACCCCCGCTGGCCCGAATTCCAACGCTAACGCACGCGTTAACGCCAGCAACGCGCCCTTGCTCGCTGCATACGCCGCAATATTCGTCGATGTCGCCACCGCATGAACCGAACTGACATTCACAATCGAACCGCCGTGTGCCTTCAACAGCGGATACGCCAGCTTGATCGATAGAAACACCGACCGAAGATTCGACGCCATCACCGCGTCCCATTCCTCCGCCGTCGTCTCCATGATCGGCTTGCAGACCTGGTAGGCCGCGTTATTCACCAACGCATCAAGACGGTGATGACACGTACTCAACGCCGAAAATATCCGCTCAAGCGATGACGGATTCGATATATCCGCCGCTATATACTGATCCACACCCGCTGGCTTCGTTACCTCACGACGATCAACTCCCACCACCGTCCAACCGCTTTCCGAAAAAACCTGGGCCGTCGCCGAACCGATCCCCCCAGCCACACCCGTAACCAGAACCACCGGCTTCATCGCTTGACCTCCTTCAATCCCCGGATCAGATTATCGATCGTGTGCTCATGTACACGATCCCACGCCTGCGGACTCGTATTCGAATTGTGCGGCGCCAGCATCACATGATTCATCTCCCGTAACGGACTGTCCAACGCCAGCGGCTCCTGCTCAAATACGTCCAGACCCGCACCCGATACACGACCCGACTCAAGCGATCGTATCAACGCAGGTTCATCTACCAGCGGACCACGCGCCGTATTGACTAATACCACACCCGATTTCACTCGCTCGAACTCCGACTCACCCATAATATGATAACTCGTCGGGTTCAGATCACAGTGAAGACTCACCACATCCGATGCGTCCAGCAGCGACCACTTGTCCGTCATCACCATGCCCGTCTTCTCAAGAAAAGCTGACGGCGGCGACACAGGATCATGACCCAATAGCTTCATCCCGAACGACGCAGCTCGCTCCGCCACCGCACGGCCGATCTTACCCACACCAATGATCCCCAGCGTCTGCTCATGCAACGCAATACCAGGTAACTTGTGCCAATTGCCCGATTTCATCGACCTGTCCATCCACGGCAACTGACGCGAAAAACATAACACGTAACACATCGCCGTATCCGCAACCGGCTTCGTAAACGCTCCCGGCGTATTACATACACGGATACCCAGCTCCGATGCAGCCTCACAATCGATCGAATCAATGCCCGTTCCCCACTTCGAAATCACCTTCAACCGCACACAACGCTCCAGAACTCGACGGCTGAATCGATCGTCACCGCAAATCGCTCCATCAATCACTTCCGACCACCCCAGCAGCACGTCCGCCTCAAGACGCTCTTCAACCGGCGGAATAATCAAGGCAATGCCATGTTCATCAAAAACAGACCGAAACCGATCAACCACTGGCTGCATATACGGCGCACTAAGTAATACCGTCCATCGCGTCATCATCACGAATTATAAAACATTCCACACTTCACCCAAAATCCCACCAGAAAACAAAACGCCGCACTCCCCACACCAACCCATCCATCCACCCACCAACCAACCAACCTTAAAAAACTTGCAAACCTTCAACCTTATAAACAATAACTCTAAACCTTGAACTATACCCCAACCCCACGCCCCCCATGACTGCCACCATGACCCCGACGCTTATACAGAAACTCTGCTATATCAAAATCAATCGGGTCATCAATATCCCACGACTCCGGCAGATCGATCGGGAACAGCAGCGGCCGACTCCCGATACGGTTCTGACGCTGACGTAGCGACTGGCCTGTGAACAGATATAAACACGAATTCTCCATATACATCGGCGGCAGGTCCTGCGTTCGAAGCAACTGCTCCGGATCATGATTGATTGGATTGCCCTGAATATCCCAGAACCGGTTACGCACCGGCGTGACCGAAAACAGCGAATCATATCGATCCGATTGGTCCAGCAATGCCTGGATCGCCTGCTCGATCGTCTCACTGCTCAAAAGCGGATTCGTCGAATGCGTCTGAAGGTACCAGTCCGCATCGACCTGGTCGATCGTATTCAACAACACGTCATTCATCGGAACCTTGTCGCCGCGCAGCGGCACCGGACGATCAAGCAGCTGGACCTTCGGATAATGCTTGTCTGCGTCATGCATGATCGTCGGACTGTCTGTATCGATCACAATACTCCGGAGCGACGGACACCGCATCAGACTGTCAATGATATACCGGTACAGCGGCTTACCCGCGAACTCCGCGTAGTTCTTGCCCGGCACACGGTGCGACTCGTGACGCATCGGAACGATTGCTGTAATCTTCAACTTACTCAACGAAACACTCCGCTTCGTACAGGTTCAACTCACCGTAGTCAATACGCGACCCAGACTGCTTCTCAACCGTACTTACACCCGCCGGCGACCCGCCGGTCAACGGATAATACAGCCGCTGCCTCAGCTCCGCACGAACCGGACCGTGCTCGCGGAAACCGCGGTACGTGCCCCAGAACTGCATCAGCCGGAAATTGATGATATCAGACAGATACCTCATCAGCTCACCCTGCTTCAACGCATAGCGGCCGTCTGTCAGGGTATTGCCGGCGAACAGCCTCAGAAAATGCCAGAAACTGAACCGCTCGTGCGGGAAAATCCGCTTCAATGCCATCGCCTCTCGGCGGTATCGGTTATAAATCTGAACCAGCGTCTCATCGTGAAGATGTATCACCTCCGCCTCCGCCACGTACGCGATCCGGTAACCCAGTGTCTTCGCTCGCTGGGCCCAGTCGATATCTTCCAATCCCGTCAACGTCTCGTCGTACGGCAGCTGCTCCCATACCTCCCGCCGGATTGCCGCGTTCGCGTTGTTACAGAACGGCGTGCCCTGGTCGCCATTGGAATCGTCCGGAAACCACTGCTCGAATAATCGACGCTCCGAGTACCGCGTTGTACCGTCGCCTCGCTGCTTGCCATACGCCAGCGCCACCCGCTCGCCACACAACGGCCGGATCAACTTCTCCAGCCAATCTTCATAAACCGGATAAACGTGAGCACTTGCAAATACCAGACAGTCGCCACGCGATCGCCGACAGCCCAGGTTCAACGATCGGCCGAACGAAAAGTCCTCCGGCCGGATATGAACGATCTCTACCGGAAAACGCGACGCAATCGCCACTGTCGCATCCGTCGAGCCTGAGTCCACCACAATAATCTGAACTTCACCCAACGTCTGGCGCAGTATCCCACAGAGCAGTCGCCCGATGTGCCGCTCTTCGTTCAGACAACGGATAATGACCGAACAACTCGGTAAATCGTTCATGACCGTACGACCATCTTACCCGTTTCAACACACACGTAAACCACACCCTTACACCTTCAACCTTATAAACAACAATTTCGAATCTTGAACTTTGAACTACCTCCCCCCCTCCCTCCCCCCCCCCAAACTTG
>CAYRND010000204.1:0-5270 GCA_964425365.1 uncultured Phycisphaeraceae bacterium | reverse complement strand
GGATCTCTTTGAAGTGTTTCAGCTCTTTGATACCCACAGATTCTGCTGAAGAACCCCTTTTTTTACTTTTACTCATTTCTCGGTAGAGCAGCTTACGCCAATGCAGGATGGTGACCCCACTGGTTGCTTGAGAATAATGACGATGCTCATGAATTGATCGAGCAGAATTTCCCATGCATTGGTTTGTTGTCTGCCACGGAGTTGATTATCACCCTGCTCACGAAGTCGGCGATCTGCTTCGGCTGGCGTCAAGCCATGGTTCCAATCCACTTGCAGTTGTTCTGCCACATTTTCCCCCGTCTGGTCTCACGGCGATTCCGTTGGCATTTTGCCGCCTGGTTCTGGTTGGGATTGATGTTGATCAGACATAGTGTGGTTTATTCGCATAGATTTCAGATCGATACTCCATTAGACGTTCATCCCGTAAAAGGACGACAGTGGCCATAGATACAGGGTATTGGCAGCGTTCTGTTAGCCTATGCAAGTTTACTTGATGAAATCCTGTTGAATATGGAGTGGTGAATGATGTGTGTGTGGGTTGACCCGATAATGTGATTTAGGCATAATGCCGGTCCCCGAGCGGGAGTGCAGTGCGACGGATCAGGGAAAACCCTCCGGAAAAAAACACACAGAAACTGTTGCTTTGGGCTTATGTGAATTATTTAATTTTCCGATTGCGTGTATTACATCCGCAGGCCGCCGGTCGTGGGTGTTTCAAAGTGACGGTGGTCTTTCGCCTGGCTGTTTCACTCACAGTGAATAATTGAAGCAGACTGGGGGTTATACGGGCAAAACGGTGTGTGGCCGCACACTGTTGTTACGACAGGAAACATGCAAGATGAAAGAAATAAGCGGCGAATTATGGCTTTTCAGCGTTGACTGCCCACAGGCTGACCGTGTATTTCTTGTGGCTGACAGTATCGAGGGCTTCAGCACGTGGTATGAGATGAACAAGTCAGACGGTGGTAACTGGGAGATGACACATCAGCTGAATCCCGGCAGGTACCGATTCCGGTATTACTCGGTGGAGGGGGATACGTTCCTCAACTGCGGTACATACGGCCTGGCGGCGAGGCGTGTGAAGGGCTATCACCCGCAGGTCGAGGTCGATGCGATGGAGCCGCTGGCGAGGACGGCGTGAAAAGCGGCAATGGATACGTGTTTGAGGGATAAGAGCATATCAACAGATTCTTCAGCGTTTGATTACCGCAGTTGTTCGTGTCCATGCCGGGTCACGCGGCAATCATTTGTAAATCAATAATATTTAATAACTTAAATTGATTTGCCTGGGGTCATGGCCGATGTGAAGCTGTTGGTCATGTAGACATGTTTCTATTGTTTGGTGGTCTGAACACGGCCTGCCTGGGCGGAGTTATGTCACACCATGTTGTGGGGTTGGTGGAGTCATATTGTGCGCGTATTGGTCATATTCTGGTAATACAAGTTGACCAATTTTGAATTTTATGTTATCATATGGTCAGTTATTGGAGAGTCGGTCAAAGAGACTGATAGCTGGATTTTGATAGGCATTAGATTTGTATCTGATCGGGTCGGTCTGGAAGGCGGATTTTGTGGTAGACGTCGAAGAGACACAATTTCATGATGATCTGGAGCAGTTGCGTAGTCCGCGTCAGCGGGTGTTGTTTGCGATCAGGCAATGGATTGAGGATGGCCGGTTGCGTCAGGGCGATTCGGTACCATCGGAGCGTAATCTTGCGGATCAGTTGGAAGTGGCACGACCGACGGTGCGTGCGGCGTTTGAGGAGTTGGAGCAGGAGGGTTTGATCAGCCAGCAGGGCCGCAGGCGTGTGGTGTTGAAGAGTCGGCCGATGTACACCTCGCTGCTGACGGACACGGTGGTGGTATTCGCGGACACGCCGGACATTGTTTTTTCGCCGTATCACACGTGGTACATCAATGTGGGTGCGCTCAAGCAGCTCAGTGAGGAGGCGTATACGGTCGTATCGCAGGCGCCGTTTCATTTAAGCGAGCAGAAGCTTGATCGGATAATCAACGGTCGGCCGCTGGGAGTGGTAGCGTATCAGGATGTAACGCTTCCGACGACGCCGGTGTCGGTACTTGGTCGGATTCAGGATGCTGGAATTCCGGTAGTGGTTTACGGTTCGTGCGAGGAGTTGGAGTCGTTCGATAGGGTTTCGTCGGATCATGTATCGGGCAGTTACCAGCTTACGCGGTTTCTGATTGAACGAGGCCGGCGTCATATACTGAGGTTCTGGGAGCTGGATGCGAAGACGGGTGAATATCCGGATTGGCTGAGGTGTCGGGACGAGGGATATGCAAGTGCGATGTCGGATTCGGGCATACCGGCCATGTCGCCGCTATTGGCGCACAAGATGCCGTTTTACATCAATACGAAGAGCGAGTTTGAGATTCAGGTGAATTACACGGTGGGTCTTCTTGCGCGGTTACTGGGTGCTCATCCAGAAGTGGATGCGATCATGTCGATTTCGGACGGACTGGTGTGCACGCTGGCGGAGGCGTGTCGTATGTTCGGCCGTGAGGATATCGAGATAGTGGGATATGACAACTTATGGTCGACGTGTGTGGAGCAGCAGTGGTGCGGCTTCAAGCCGGTGGCGACGGTGGACAAATGTAACGAGCGTATGGGCCGGGAGATGGTGAAGCTTCTGGTGGAACGTATCAACGGTGGCGTGGGCGACAGGCCACGTCATGTGCGTGTACCGCCGGAGTTTGTACTGCCCTGATACCCGGCGGTTTGTGGTGAGCAGGCAAGTATACGGTTGCGTGGCATTTCAGACGAAGGAGGCGTGAAAAGTGAAGGATTGCATCAACGGTCATGTGACGCCGGTGGTATGGCTATCGGCACTGATATTCTGTTGTTTATGTCAGGGTGATTATACGAATCCGAACGATCCGCTGGAGGATCGTGTGGCAGACCTTGTCGGGCGCATGACGCTATCGGAGAAGATCAGTCAGATGCAGGTTCGCACATCGCCGTCGATCAGCCGGTTGGGTATCCGTTCTTATGATTACTGGAATGAAGCGTTACGTGGTGTGGAGCGTCATGTGGTGGTTCCGGCGACGTGTTTTCCGCCGGTGCTGGGCATGGCTCATTCATGGCATCCCGAGTTGATGTTGCAGGTAGGTGGTGTGATCAGTGAGGAGTTGCGAGCGAGGAGTAATGAGACGGGCGAGGAGCTGGCGTATTTCAGTCCGATCAATGTGAATCTGGCGCGGGATCCGCGTTGGGGCCGCACGGAGGAGACGCTTTCGGAGGACCCGTATCTGATGGGTGTACTGGGCGCGGCGTATGTGAGGGGTTTTCAGGGTGATGACGCGTACATGATGGCAAGCGGGGACGCGACGTATTTGAAGGCGATAGCGACGACGAAACATTTTGTAGCGAATAATACGGAGTTCAACCGTCATTCGAGTTCGTCTGACATGGATGAGCGGACACTGCGTGAATTTTATCTACCGGCATTCAAGCGTTGTGTGCAGGCAGGCGGTACGGGTGCGGTGATGAGTGCATATAACGCACTGAATGGCGTGCCTTGCAGTGCGAACCGTTTTCTGTTGACGGATATTCTTCGTAGTGAGTGGGGTTTTCAAGGCTATGTTGTTTCGGATTGTGATGCGATCCGTGATGTTTACGCGAACCATCATTATGCATCGAATGCTGTTGAAGCGGTTGGTTGGTCGGTGTGGGCGGGTTGTGATATCGAGTGTCCCGGTACGGATTACATTAACGAGATGCAGAATGCGATCAATTCGGGGTATATCAGTGAATCGGAAGTGACCCAGGCGGTGACGCGGATCTTCCGCATGCGTTTTCGGACCGGCGAGTTCGATCCGGCGCACCTGGTGCCGTACCGGTCCATTCCGCCGTCGAATCGTAATGCCCCTGAGCATCAGCAGCTTTCGCGTGAATCGCAGTGCCAGGGGATGACGCTACTGAAGAACGACGGTGGGTTTCTGCCGTTGACCTTGTCGCAGCTTGGTTCAATCGCGGTGGTCGGTCCGCTGGCGAACCGGCCGTCGTCCGCGGACGATTACCACGCCTACGGCGGTTACACTGCCGTTCCGCCCTATGCGGTGAATATCAAACAGGGAATCGAAAGCAGGGTATCCGGTCAGGCGTCATTCATGTATGCGGCGGGTATGAGTTCGCCGGCGGACGGTGGTTTCGGGTTTTCTACAAGCGAGGAGCAGGCGATCCAGAACGCGGATGCGGTCATTGCCGTTGTCGGTAGTGATGCCCAAACGGTAGGTGAAGGCGGTGATCGGAGTTCGATCAATCTGCCGGGCGCCCAGGAGAATATGATCCAGTGGTTATACCAGCGTAATCAGAATCTCGTGGTCGTTCTCCAGGTGGGATTCCCTGTAGCGATTGTCTGGGTGAACGACAATGTGCCGGCGATTCTGGCGAGCTGGCATCCGGGTATGGAAGCGGGCAATGCGGTGTCGGATGTGATTTTCGGTGATTACAATCCGGCAGGCCGATTGACGATGACCTGGTACAGAAGTACAAGCGACCTGCCGGATTTTACGAATTACGAGATTATCAATACCGGCCGGACGTACCAGTACTATACGGGCAACGTCATCTACCCGTTTGGTCATGGACTCAGTTATACGCAGTTTACATACAGTAACCTGTCAGTATTACCGGGCAGTATTCCTGTCGATGGCGAACTTGCGGTGAGTGTGGATATCCGGAACACGGGCGGGCGGCGCGGTGATGAAGTGGTGCAGCTTTATGTTCATGATCAGCAGGCGAGTGTGCCGGTAGCGATCAAGGCGCTCAAGGGCTTCAAGCGGATTACGCTTGACCCGGGCGAGACTCAGACGGTGACTATGATTGTCCCGGCGAGTGAGCTTGGATATTTCGATAACAATTCGCACGAGTGGGTTGTGGAGCAGGGCGCATTTGATGTCATGGTGGGTGCTTCATCTCAGGATATCCGTCTGACCGGTACTTTCGAGGTGGGCCCGCCGATTCCTTCGCCGAGTCAGGTAGTTCTGACGCCGGGTGCCGGCCAGGTTCATGTGAGCTGGCAGGACAATTCGAGCGGAGACCGGCAGGAGGACGGATTCATCATCGATCGCCGGCCGTATTGGAGGGATGGCAACTGGCATACGGTGGGTTCTGTCGGGCCGGACGTGACGGAGTATATGGATACGGACAGTATTCAAGGGTTGATTGAGTATACGTATCGGGTAGGGGCATATCGGGATTAGCACTACAGCGCTATCAAGGTCCCCTGGTGCGCTTCAGTCGTGACCTG
>CAYRND010000203.1:0-5298 GCA_964425365.1 uncultured Phycisphaeraceae bacterium | reverse complement strand
GGGGGGGTAAAAACTGTGTTAATTGTTGGGATTTTTGCTTGCCTGTGTGGATGAGGCTTGGTACGTTCAGGGTTGGTGGAATTATTGACGTGTTGATGGCCGCGAGTTGTATGAAGATGTTATACCGTTTGCCGCGAAGTTCATTTCACAATCGACAGGTATTATTCAATATCAGGTAGTCAGGAACAGGTCGTCTGGTGACATTATCAGGTTGAACAGAAAAGAGCACGGGACAGGCGACGATTGATTGATATTTTCAGTATGTTGGTTGCAATGTCGTACCAGTTTTAATCCCCGACCCCAATGGACGGGGTTAGACCTCAACTTCCGTCCGACTCACTCGATGGACCGGGTCAGGCGGCGGGAAAGGGACTTGGGGATGCGAGTTCAAGTGGGAACTGTTTCCTACGAGGCGTTGTTCTCTTCGGAGCGTTTACATTTCAATCGTCGCGAGGTGATGTGCCTGTGTGAGCATGGTACGCGTCGGATCCGTATTTCCGGGCGGGCCGGCCCGCCGCAGCTTGGAAAGATATGGTCACGGTTGATACCGGCGATTGCCGATCGGTATCGGCCGGTGTGGCAGCATCAATTGTCTACTGAAATCGAACAAACTGCAGATGATACCAACCGGTTATTGATGTTTACTGGGGATTGTGCAGGATCGCCGGATACACGACAAGTTGGTCACACCAGTATGCGGGTCATGTGCAGGCGGGCGAACCTTTTTCCGACCCCGAGGTATCCTGTTGCTGCATCGCGTCTTCTTCGGGTATTGAGCCGTTTTGCGGAGGACTGCGGTGGTGGGATGACGCTTGCGGAGGTATATCACATACTGCTTCATGAAGTGGTTCACGTAACGCAGGCATCGGGTGGATATTACATCTGTCCTTCAGGTGGCAGTGTGGGTGGTGCCAAGTCAGGGGTGGCGACAGGTTATCCGGCTGAATCTGGAGATGATGGCATTTCAGACCGCCGAGGTGTGTTAAGGCAGTTTCGTCGTTTTTACCATGAATTTTCACGTTACCAGGTGCTGTATTTACCTGCGTGGCCGGTCGATGGGATTTTATCGGGAGTATGCCGGGATCTGTTGCCTTGCGTGGGAGTAAATGGTTTATTCAGTTTTGGCTGTTGGTCAGGACATCGGTTGCGTGGTCATATGATATTGACGTTTTCCCGGCCGGCGTTTTCATTGTCGTCGGAAGAGATTTACCTGTCATGGCTCGCCGCCCAGGTGATGGCGGGCTTTGCAATGCTGCCGGTATCAGGCAAAACGTGACATGATGTGCGGCTTTTACAAGGGGGCCTGGCGGGTCAACTGAACGATGGTTTTTTACAGGCAGGCTGCCTGAAATCGGTTGAAAAACGCGAAAATGACTTAAGATTTGTAAATACTGCGTTATAATTCATTTGCATGCCTGATCACTGTTTTTTACCAAAAGTTTACATTGAGCGGGCCGTATTTTTGTGGTATAGTTAGCTTGTTGTACGCAACGATGTGTGTGGTTGTGTGCTGTGTGTAATCATAAGTTCATTTTGGGAATACACTGCCGGGAGAGATATAGATTGGAGGGCGGAAAGCGTGGTATTTCAATCAGCTCATGATCTGAAACTTGGAAATCTGTCATGGTTATTATCCCTGTTGATCGTTTCGGCGATGCTGTCGGTGCCTGCCCAGGGTCAGTATATCATGGACCATTATGTGAATCTGAATATCAACAGGCGGATGGGGGGTGTCAGTCTGCAGCGGAATCTACAAGGCAATTTCTGGGTTGCGGGTACTTACAACTACATGCACGAGCTTTCACAATACAATCTTTATCCGGACGGCTTTTTCAGGAATCTGGGTGCCGCTCCGGGTTACGGCCCGATTCTGCGGCCGGTGTCTTCGTCCATGCCGATGTACAAATACGAAGCGGAGGTGAACTACATTACACTTCCGCTTTACAATAATTTTATTGTGACGGATGTGGGTGAATACAATGCATATTTCAAATCAGGCGAAAATTGTATTTTTGAAAGCGCCGATCATTTGTCGATATACCGTTCCAATGAAAACTATAAATGGTTTCTTGCGTATGACAGTGAAAAAGCTTATAGCGAAACCGGCATCAGATCCGGTGAATATTACATTTCTGACAACTACGTCTACTATCTCGATGCGACAACGCCCGGCCATACCAATGAGTACATTTATGACGCCGGTACAGGAAAAGGCTTTATAGTCAATTTATTCGGGAGTAGTGAAGACGCATTTGTAGATGCAATCAGGCAGGATTCTTCAGCCAATCTGTCTCTCAAGGCGATTGACTGGGAAGTATACGATAAAACAAGGCAGGTGCTGCCGAATATCGCTAACCCGGCAAATAAGACGATTATCAGTTCCTCGCTTATACCGGTTCCTAGGGAGGGTATTCCATATCTTCCTGATTCGTATCTGGAAGCCCGGAAGAATGAATATGAATGGGTTACTGATTACTATTATGATTCGCGGGAGTCGTACCTGTCCTCGATTCCCGAGTACGTTCAGTTTCTGGAATCGTATGGTAATGGTAATGGCGGTGTGACACTTGACGCTTATAAGCAATACGCGAAAGCAGGTGTTAAGGTCGATGGAAAAGTGATTTCGGAATACGCCTGTTATCATGATGATGATCTTGAAATTTTGAACGGCAGGGTTTATCCGCTAATGAGTTATGAAGAGTATTATCAGGATTTCGATTATTATGATCAGACAATCAAGGGCTTGTTTTCTGAGTATTCATACTACGATGACACTTGCAGTCGGTACAGCTCATTACAGCAAGCCGTGTCCGGCCTGATCCTTGATCATCTCTCGGCATATGGCGATGATGAGATCGATTATTCTGATATCTATAATGAAGAATCGGACTATTACAGTTTCGAAGAGGAACTTTTCAACGACGAAGATTGGTCGGACGATTATGTCGGATTCAAGAATCTGCTCGGCCGCATTGACACCCGTTACCGTGGTTTTGACGTTTATGCCAGCGGATTTGATGATTCCGATGAATTCCAGTCGGAAAAAGCCGTTGCGTTTCTGCATCAGGAACTGGCGGATATTTATGAGGAGGATTTCACTGTTTTCAGTGATGATCTTTTCGCGGGAGTGGATTCGTACAATACTTTTCTTGGCGATGAATATTACATTTTCGTCGAGACCATGTATGACGGTATTTACAGGAATTATATCAGTTGGATGATAAATCCGGGCGAGTACAGTAAATTCGCGGAATACCTCGGGCATCATTTATACGGCCTCGGGCCGGGTGATCTGGAAGCGATACAGATTGCTGATGTGCCGGAGCCGGCGACGGTGTGCCTGCTTCTGGCAGGCGGTTTGTTCATGATAAAGCACAGGAGGCGGCCGGTGGTTTGATGAAGTGCAATTGTGCGGGTGGTTGACGTAGCGATTGATTGCATGAGGGAAAAGTCATGAATCAGGGGGCGGGGCGGTCCGATCCGCCCTGAGGAGGAAAATACGATGAAATCAACGCGACGGTATAACGGGGTTGTTTTTGCAGCGATTTTTACAGCTGTTTTCGTCCTGTCCAGCTTCGACTGCCGGATTCAGGCCGCTGGTCTGATCGACCCCGGAACGTCAGCTGATACGACGTCCACCCAGGGCAGTAATCTTCTGGGAATGGGTTATCAGGAAACCGGGTCCGGCGATGTGCCTGATGGATCGGGTTATCCATTGATCAATGCACTGACGAACCCGTTGCCGCCGGTGGTCAAGCCGGAGAAACCCAAGAAACACTACAAGGATCCGACGAGCGGCAAAACCTATGATCTGTCAGAGTATATGGACTTCGGTATGTTTCAATACAAGTACGGCGGCAATAGCGGCCAGGCTTTTAATAATTATGCCGTCGCGAATTATCTGGCGGGGTACAAGTCCTATGAAAATTCCGAATCCAAGGAGGACGGCCTCTATTATTCACCTGATCTGTCGGTCGATTCGTACGACCGGTACAAGCAGATGAGGCAGGAATTGGATGAATATTTCTCGCTGTTCAGTGATTACGACAATATGTGGGCCGGCGGCAAGGTTTTCGGTGGTAAGATGAATAATTATCTCGAAAATACCGCAATGATAAACGGAAGATTATTGTCGAATTATGAATCCTATAAGAAAGAGGATGCTCAGTACTTCGGGAGTGAAGAATATATCGAATCGTATAAGGAATTCAACCAGGTACTCGATTACTACGACCTGTACGGAAAATACAATGAATACTACAGTATAAACGCCGTAACGGTTGATGCATTCAATCAGTACGTCGCTGATAACACCGAAATCGAGGGGAAACTGATCAGCAGCTATGAATGTTACCAAGTGGCGGACAGTCAGTTTCTGCCTCCCGGTATGCCGCTTTTTACTTACATCCTATTCAAAGAGCAGGCGGACAAGGTTGCGGATTATTACAGCCGTTATGCTCAATATAATGAAGACTGGGAGGGAGGCAAAGTCGATGGTGAAGTATTCACCGAGAGAATACGCAATATGCTCGTGGGATATGATTATTATACCGAGGCGGATAATAATTACGTCGATGAGAACTTCGTCGATCCTGAAACATACAGTGCATACACGGCTACGCTGGATAACATGAACAAGTATTATTTCAGTGAGTACAGGGAGATTGACAATCCCTATGATATTTTTGCTCACTGGTTCGGAGAGCATGATTACGAAGAATACAATGAATTCAGGGATGAATACCCGGATTTACATGCTGATACTATGATGGAATATATCGTCGCAGAGCTCGGTGATAGAGCATATTATACAGTCGATGACAAGGATTATATTAGAGAAAAATTCATTGAAGATGGCGAGAATTATACTGATTACCTGGAGACCATGATGCAGGTCGACATGTATGTCGACTACCTGGATGGGCTTGATGAATCAGAAGGGGAATTGTGGGCGATAATTGAAGAATACATTAGCGAATACTATGGATCATATGGTTCTACGCCATACGTTGCTGATCTTGTGGCCGGTGACACCGGTTATGAAAGCTATATCGAACGTCTGGATGATATCGATGCCTATTACAGCAGTATCGCCTGGAACGGCAATCCGCTGGCGATACTCAATCCTGCAGAGCATGGTCAACCGGAGGCCGCCGCGGCGCCCGAGCCTGCTACATTTGCGGTGTTGTGTTTGGCTGGTGCTCTGGGATTGACCAGGCGGCGGAAGTAACGGTTTACAGTCGGATAACACTACAGCGCTATCAAGGTCCCCTGGTGCGCTTCAGTCGTGACCTGATC
>CAYRND010000202.1:0-5301 GCA_964425365.1 uncultured Phycisphaeraceae bacterium | reverse complement strand
CATTATTGCGCCTGCCGGGCTTGTGGGAAGATGGGTTGGCCGGACGCTTACTGTCAAATATGATCAATAATGTTATATATATAGTCAGAGGAACAGGTAATCCTGGAGGATGGAATATGGAGTATGAGAGGAAACAACGTAAAGTCGCTGTTTATGTCGGTATTGGTTCTGGTTACTGCCGCGGTGTGATGCGCGGCATTGCAAGTTTTGCGATGACTCGACCGGACTGGGTCTTTGAGCCGCTTTATGACGATCCGCCGGCTGTCATTGAAACGGATCTGATACAGGCCTGTGACGGCATTATCTTTCGTATCGAGAACCATAGCCAGGACGACATGCTGCTTAAGATCGGCAAACCCGCTGTTAATGTCGGCAGTTTTCAGGGCGATTCGCAAATCCCTTATGTTGTTATGGATAATGAAGCGATCGGGCGGATGGCGGCCGAACATCTGCAGGCGTCAGGCTTGAAACGCTTCGCCTTCTGTGGAAATATGCAGGCACATTATGCAAAGCAGCGTTACATGGGATTTGAAGAATCGATCCGTAATCATCATGGTACGGTTGTCGATTGCCTTGATTTGAATACGGATGAAGCCCATTTATATCGCAGTGAAGTCAATCATGCCTTGGTCCGCCGCCTGTTGAACCTGCCTGTACCCACCGGCCTGTTTACACATACTGACGCTGCAGGCTACGTGATTGCCGAGGCCTGTTACAAAGAAGGTATCAAGGTGCCTGAGGAAATCGCCATTCTGGGGGTGGACAATGATGACCTTTACTGTGAATTGTCAAGACCGGCGTTAAGCAGCATCGTAACGGCGCCGCATCGTATCGGGTATCAGGCGGCGAAAATGCTGGATAACATGATGGCAGAACAGACCACTGGGCAGGAACGGACCCGGATTGCGCCAATTCATGTTCACAAACGAAAATCTACCGATATGATCGCAATCCAGGATGACGAAGTCATACGTGCCGTCGAATATATTCACCGGCATATCCATGAACCCATTACCGTTGAGCATGTCCTTGACCGCGTTACCATATCACGAAGCACGCTCGAACGACGGTTCCGACGTTATCTGGGCCGTAACATCTCAGCGGAAATCCGGCGTTTCCGCCTTGACCAGGCAAGGCGGCTGCTTGCGGAAACTGACAGGACAATACTCGATGTCGCTCTGGATAGCGGCTTCAGCAGCCAGCAGCGAATGAGCGCTGTATTCCGAAACGCACTTAAAATGAGTCCCAGACAATACCGTGCAAAATATAAATCTGTTTCCTGATGATCATAATTAATGCTATGTGAATTATTTACGATCAATATCCTTTTATACGATCAGTATGGTTGAATATGGTAAAATGGTTGTATAAATTGAAATTATTTGACGAAGATCATGATACACAGTATATTATAAATGGTTGTATATGGCTGTATTTGATTCTTGGTTGAGCTGATTACCTGATGACACTTACGTCCGAACATGCCGGGCCCGTCCAGCATCGGCCACTGCCGAAAATGAACCAGGTACTACGAACGATCCGCAGCTGGATCGAAAAAGGCCGAATGGGATGGCATGAGCAGTTGCCTTCCGAACGGTTGATTGCCGATCAACTGAGTGTCCCCCGCCACACGGTGCGCCTGGCGCTGCAGGAACTCGAATGCCAGGGATTGATTGTTACCCACGGCCGGCGACGGCTTGTTACCGGCCGGGCTGCCGGCAATATACACAGGCACTACCTCAGGAACACCGTCATTATTCTTGCTGAGATTCCCGATGCGGATTTCATCGATGTGCTGCCGGGTGATGAACGGTATCTCGAAATCGGAGCAGTGCATGCTCTCAGTCAGACACAACACAGCCTCCTTGCAATCAATGCCGAATCGCTTGACCGGGAACACTTCACCCAGATGCTCGAAGATCGTCCGGCAGGCGTGATCTCCTATCGCGATACCAGCCTGCTCATGGCAGAGGCCTCTTTATTGCATCAGATTCATGATGCCGGCGTGCCGATGGCACTATATGCCTGCGAACATGACTGGCCCGACTATGACACGGTTGAACCCGATCATATTGCCGGGGCGTATGACCTGACGCATTACCTGATCGGCCGCGGATGTAAACGGATACTGCGGTACTGGGAACTGCGTGATCGTTCCGGCCAGGACCCGACCTGGCTGCATCGCCGAAATGACGGATACATCAAGGCCGTGACCGAGGCGGGGCTCGATCCACTGACCGCCGTGCAGTGCCCCGCGTTGCCGTTTCATACGGATACCCGTGAGCAGTTCGATATGAAAGTCAACCAGGCGGTCGGAAACCTTTACCCCCTACTGAAGCAATACCCTGATATCGATGCGATCATGACGGTTTCCGACAGTTGTGTCTTTCACGTCGCCGCCGCCTGTCGCGTTCTTGATCGCAGTCCGAATGTCGATATCGCCATTACCGGCTACGACAACTATTGGACACGACTGCGAGAACGGAAATGGGAATCGGCAACACCCGTTGCGACGGTTGACAAACGTCACAGCCACATCGGTGGATCGCTGGTCGAGTTACTGACCCAGCGAATCAGCGGCGAACTGGGCCGGCTACCTGTCCATCGACGGATTACGCCGAGGTTGATTGTTGAAACAGGTGCGGAATATCGAACCGACCGGCATATCTGAATATCCTGATCCGGCTGGTTCAGAAGGAGTATCAAGAGGAGAAGGACAATGACGTGGTACGGGAATAAAGAGTCAAACCCGGAAAAGCAATACAGAATCATTGTTTACTTATCCTCCTGAATGTGGCGCCTGTGGGAATTCTCCTGCCCACAGGCGCATTGCCGCACATAACACGGATGGGCCCATACCCGTCCGGAACATGACGATACAGTTCGGTTCTGATCATTTCGATAACAGAAAGAGAGGAAATGAAAATGAAGGTGAAAGTGAATGTAAATGACCGCATCATGCTATTGATTGGTGTAGTATGGGTATTATCGGCACTCGCCCCTGCATCGGCCGATGCCCCGATTCCACCGTTGAAGGATTACGTATTTCCCATCAAGGCCAGTGACAACGGCCGGTACCTGGTCGATCAGGCCGGTACGCCGTTTCTTTATAACGCCAATACGACATGGCACCTGATTAATGCCAAGTCACTTTCCGAAGCGCAGAATCTGATCGATTTCAGTGCATCGCATGGCGTAACGGTGATCCAGGCTATGCTGTTGCCGTGGCCGGGCGCAGGTTGGGACGGCTATACATCACACGGCTGGCCGTTTCATAACAACAGTTTCTATCAGCCGAATGAAAGCTACTGGCAGCATGTGGACGCCGTGGTGAATTACGCCGCGACAAAGGGTGTTGTCATGTGCCTGGGAATGATGTGGACCGGCTGCTGCGGCGAGGGTTGGCACAGCATCATGACGAGCAAGTCGTGGGATGAAAACTACGCCTACGGCCAGTTCGTCGCCAACCGCTACAAGTACGCGGCCAATGTCATGTACTTCCACGGCGGCGACAGCGGCGGCGGCGGTGACCGCGTCGATGCCCAGGGGCAGGGGATCGATTCCGTGGAAGATGCACCGGGTTATGACGGCTATCGGCACATGCAGACACGTCATGCTGCCGCCGGGACCAGCAGTTCCGAGATGCATTCCCATGCCGCCTGGCTCGACCTGACATGGACCTATGAGTACTGGCCTTCGTACAACAACCTGGGCAAATGGCCGTGGGAGGAGAATCTGAAGGAGTACGATCGTGTTCCGCCGACTGTGTCGAAGATCAGGCCGTTTGTCATCGGGGAAGCCGGCTATGTCGGCCACAGCCATAGCAACCCGCAGATATCACGACGGCAGGCGTACTGGACCATATTCTGCGGCGGTAGCGGCCATGCCATGGGCAACCAGCCGGTGTGGCATTGCGGGCGATACGGTGAAAACTGGACAGATGTCTATCAAGGGGGAACCGGCGGTATATCCACGGCGCACGGGAAGGACATGCGATCACTTTGGCAGGTCTGGACCATTCTCAGTGACCTGGACTGGCATGAACTGGTGCCGGATGACCGTGTCAGCGGCCATGTGACGGTCGTGACCAGTGGCCGGGGAACGGGCGGAGATTACGTGGCTGCTGCAAGAGCAACCGACGGTGAACTGATCGTCGCCTACATTCCCAACAATCGGACCGTGACGATCGATATGAGTAAGCTGTCCGGCCCGGCGACAGCGTATTGGGCGAATCCCTTCAACGGTGAAACAGCCGTGATTGCGGATTCGTTGAACAACCCGCTGGTAAATTCCGGTACCTATGCCTTTTCCACGCCGGGTGCCAATGGCTCCAAAACCGGCGGCGGTGGCGATGAATTCGACTGGGTGCTCGTTCTCAAAGCGCCTGAGATGTGCCGGCCGACACTCGTATCCGTCGATCCCTGTCCGCAGGGTTCCGTACCCGCATATGTCAACCTCGTCTGGGATGATTGCGCTGATAATGAAGACGGCTATCGTGTGCAGCGAAAGCCGTACGGCGGTAATGACACCTGGACGGATATCGCTCAGCTCGCGCCGGATACCACGACGTACCTCGATACCGATCTTCTCCACGGCCTGGTCGAGTACACCTATCGTGTGGGCGCATACCGGAACTGATCCGACCTGAGACAAACACACGATATCAGACAACTATTTGAACCGCTGGTACCCGGCGGGCAGGATATTCCCACAGACTGCCGGTTTTGAGTGGTTATTACACAGGGATTTAGGGAAAGCATGCCGATGCCGGTCTCGAAGAATGATCGACATAGTACGGAAAATCAGGTATAATAGGTGCATCCTCCTGTATGTAGCGCCTGTGTGGGGCATACCCTCCAGGCGCTTTTTTCATGGCTGTCGGCACAACCCCTCGTTGCGAGAAAATCCCATAGCGTAAATGGAGCGAAGAACCCCCGATTTGGACATGCTGGCCGACGGAAAAGACCCTTCCGGACTTTCCGTGGGTCGCAGGCGTTCGAATCGTATTTTTCACCCCTCAGTACCTCAATGTTTGTAAAAACACAGTGGGGTGAAAATTACTGGTGGATTGTGCAGGTGATCAGCATGATTACCATGCATGATCATGATCGAATGCCGCATGATTTACCAACAATCGCTTCCATTTATTCTCCCACCCCGCTTGCGAACCAAGATACTATTCGCAATGAGATATCTAAAGCCGGAAATCTTCTTGTCACTGGAATAATCAGGCGGTTATGAGTGCAGATTAGCACTACAGCGCTATCAAGGTCCCCTGGTGCGCTTCAGTCGTGACCTGAT
>CAYRND010000201.1:0-5315 GCA_964425365.1 uncultured Phycisphaeraceae bacterium | reverse complement strand
ATTCATCATCACTGCTCTACACTGTCAAGGGTGTGGGTTGGCCGGACGCTTACGGCGTTTTTATGTGTGGAGATTCTTATCCCGGCCCTCTCCCTGGGTGGGAGAGGGTATGTGTGCAGTGGTAAGTTGGGGGGTTAGTGGGGGGGGTTAGTAGTGTGTGTATTTGAGGGCGTCGATGTAGATCCAGTCGCCTGCGGTTTTGATGATTTTTATGGTGTGCAGGCCGTAGCTGATATCCTGGATATCGAAGATGATCTGTTGTGTTTGCGGCGTAGGATCCTGGAAGCTTGCGTTAGAGGTCAGTTGATCATCGATATAGATGTCGACCTCGCCGCCCCATGGCTGGAGGTCGGCGATGAGCTGGATAGAGTCGCCGGTGAATGTGAACTCGGCGTAAGCGCCGGTCTGGCTGGATTCGTGCAGTGTACCGAGGTATCTGCCGCTCCAACCGGATTGTGCGTTCCAGTTACCAACGTAGTTGATTTCGGGCTCAGCGTCATCGACGGTGGATTCGAATTGTGTGCCGGGCGTGGTGGCGGCGTCTTCGTTGCTGTAGGGTGAATTGCCGCTGGTATTGTATGCCCGTACGCGGTAGGTATAGGTGGTTGACTGGCTGAGTCCCGTGTCGTTGTAAGTGTTGATGTTTTCGCCCACGGTAGCGATCTGAGTGAACGCACCTGTGGTTTTCCGTTCGATTCTGAATCCGGTTTCGACCTGTGCGTTATCCTGCCAGAAGAGAACGATACGGTTGTTTGCGTAGACAACGGCGTCAAGGTTCGAGGGTTCTTCGGGAACTGGGATCACGGGTGTGGTATCGCTGTTCTGGTTTGACCAGTCTGACTGTCCATCTTCGTTATAGGCTTGTATGCGGTAGGTATAGGTGGTAGCCCAGTCGAGGCCGGTGTCGGCCCATGTGTCGAGGTCGGGCGTATCAATTTGTGCGATTTGAACGAAGGATCCTGTGGTTTTACGTTCGATCCGGAACCCCAGTTCATTATCGGCATGGTCGATCCATGCGAGTGTAATCTGGTTGATTGAAGCGTGTGCGTCTGCGGAGAGGTTCGTCGGTGCGGCGGGTGGCAAGAGCACGTGTGGTCTACCACTGACTTCGGCTGATTTCGCTGATTCACTGCCGAGCGAATTCACGGCGGATATTCTGTAGTAGTAGGTGGTATTATTGACGACGCTTTTATCGATGATATGGTTTGATCCGAAAGCGACCGCGGCGCGGCGGTAAGGTCCGCCCTGTGTAGTGGATTTATAGATGATATAGTAAAGCACCGAGGGATTTGTTTCGGTATTGGGAATCCATGCGAGTTGTACCCTGCCGTCATCGACATCAGCGTCAAGTCCTGTCGGCGGAGCGGGCGGTGGTGGTCCGAGTGTTGTTGCGGAATCGGTATTGCTGTATTCGGATTCACCGGCCGATGAAAAAGCGTGGATGCGGTATGTGTATGTCGTTGAGTGCATGAGGCCTGTATCGCTGTAGAGTGTAACGTTCGGGCCGGTGGTGGTAAGTTGGAAGAACCCGGCTCCGTCATTACGTTCGATTTTGAATCCTTCCTCGTTGAAAGCGTTGTCGGACCAGCTCAGATCGATCTGATCGCCTGTGGAGCCGGTAGCGACCAGGTTGGAAGGCGCCATGGGTATACCGGGTAGTGGTCTGTAGAGTGCGCTATCGGGCACGAGCATACGTGAGATGATGGTGTTTCCGCTGAAGTTGACGGCTTCGTAGTAGAGTTCGATACCGAATCCGCCGCCACCCTGATAGCATTCGACGCGGATCCGGTGTTTACCGGCCTTGAGGTCGATACTGCCGGGTTTGGAGACGCCGAGGCCGTAGGCGTATTGATTACTGACGACTTTCCGATCACCGATGTAGAGGTTCGCGCCGTCGTCAGCGCGGAGGTCGAAGGTGTAGATACCGTCAGCGGGCACGTCGATATATCCGTCGAAACGGAATGCGAACTGTTCATCGCGCTGGCGCGGCGAGAAGTCGAAGTCGGTGACAGTCCCTGAGCTGACATAATCCATGGCATCGAGTACGGGCAGTTGCGGCCAGGCGTCGCGTTCGTAGTACCGGTAGTTCAGGCCGTTGGTGGTATCCGGCGGATTATCCGGCTCGCGTGGCGGGAACGGGTACAGGCTGCCGTCGAGTCTGAACATGAGGATTTTATTCTGTCCTTCGTCATGAGCGAAGCAGAGATATTCGTCAGTGGCGGAACGTTGGAAGAGACTGACGGCGCGTGGTGTTTCGAGCCAGCTATGCGAACCGGCGATTTCCGGGCCGGGCTGTAGCGTGGTGAGATACTGGCCGTTCGACGTTTTGTAGACGAGGATATCGGAGCTGGTGAACATACCGACGACGACGAGTTCGTTGTAAGCGTCGAAGCATGACCCGAAGACGTTAGCGCCGACATTTCCGGGTGTGGGTACGTAGGGTACCAGTGCTCGCCAAGCGACGGACCGTGATCCGGTCCAGTTATCGTATCGGATTATTTCGGTGCCGATACTTGTTGTTTCCGGTCCGGTTTTCGGATTATCGTTTGTGAATCCTGCAATGAAGAGTGTATCGGTACTGTTGAAGTAGACGATACGTTTTGCGCCGGTGTCGTTTGCGAAGTTACCGTCGCCGTCGGCATCATGGTCGAGTCGGGTATCAACGAATTCGTCGGGCAGTGACCACTGGTCCATGGCGCTGTAGGTATAGACGGGATTACCATGCGGATCGAGTCCGGTGCCGACGCGGTATCGTCTGATGCCGGTATCTACACCGCCGGTCCACATATTACCATCGCGGTCGACGTACCATCCCCAGATATCGCCGTCGGGTTCGGGCGCACCGATTTCGAATTCGGCGGGGTAATCTTTTTCGAAGTTTCCATTGGCGTCCCGCCAGATATAAGCGTCGGGTTTATTCGCACCCGGCCGTGCGATGCGGCCGCTGGGGATGAAGAGTTCGGTATTATCCTTGTGTTTGTAGATACTGAGTCCGTTGGCGCCCTGGTCTTCGAGGAACATGAACTGTTGTCCGAGGATTTCGCGGATCATGACCGCGGACTGGTTTCGGATACGAGCGCCGGGGTAGTATTCGAGAATACCGCTTTGTCCTTCTGGCGCGGTAAGTCCTTCTCGGTTCCGCCAGTCTTCGGGGTAGAGCCATGGGTCGAGTGTGAATCCTTTGTAGGTGTATTCATGGCCCGGTGACTGGTTATAGTCCATGGTGTAATGGGCGTGCTTGGTATAGACGTCGACGCCGTCAGTTGCGAGGCAGGCATCGGCCCCGTCGACGAATTCGAGTGCCATGTTTTCCCATACCATGTCCCACTGCTGGCCGGCGTTGTTCCAGTGGTATTTCCGCAGCGATGCGCCGGTGCCTTCGTCGTCATGGGTAACGGGCGGGCCGTTAGTGGCGATATACATATTGACTTCACCTGGAGCGCTGACGTTGTAGTCGAATCCGATTCCGGTGGGTCCATTGAGTTTGTAAGGATGGATTTCGCCTGGGCTGGTAGGCGAGCCGGTCTGTCCGGCGCTGGTGGCGACATAAACGCCGCCTTCTGCGCCGAAAGTTCCGATGCGGTTTCCGTTGGCGTTATGGATGAGCAGCTGGTTACGCTGGCTGTAGTCGGCGATATAGAGGTTGCCTGTGACGGGATGCACGGCGAGTCCGCGAGGGTCGCCGACGTCACTGATTTCCATTCCGCCGCCGATACTGAGCCGATTGCCGCTGAGGTCACAGAGTATGACGGAAGCGGGCGTGCCACCCTGTGCGCGTTGAGTGATCCAGATTGCGCCGGCGGGGTAGTTGACGGTATCGAGTGCAAGAGCGCCGGGGTTGTCGATGTTATTCCACTGGCCGGTCTGGCTCATGAGGTAGGCATCGACGAGCAGGATGCGGTCATTGTCGGTATCGCTGACGTAGAGTGTCTGTCCGTCGGGGCTTGCTGCGATACCGAATAGGTTGTCGCCTTCGCTGAGATACATCCAGTTTCCTTCGATGGGATCGAAGGGGTCTTCGTAACCGAATCGTGTGAATCGTCTGATGTATGAGACGGGGTCATCGGGGAAGTTTTTGAAAGCGGTGGTGTAGATGTAATCGTCATTGGCGACGACGCCGTATCGTCCGGTAGCGTGGATATTCTGGATTTTGCTGTAGGGGTTACCGTTATCGGGTCGATAGATACCGCCTTCGCGTGTTCCTTCGTCCCAGAGGCTGTTGGTGAATATCAGGCCGGTGTCTGTTTCGACGTAGAGCCCTTCGATCCAGTGCTGCATGTAAGTATCCATGGCGGCGTGGGAATTACCGAGCCATGAAGTGGTATAGGGCAGTTGGAGCGGTTTGACGGAGACGTTACCGAAAGTAGCGGTAGCGAGAGTGGTATCGGATTGTGAGCAGACGGCCATACCGACGTAGACGGGACCGTCAGCGTCGTTAAGAATCAGGCCGTGTAAAGTTTTCCATTCGACCTCGTCCCACGAGGACTGTACGGTGATCCGGTTTTCATATCGGAGTATTCTGAACGCCTTGGGTGTGATGAAGCTTTCCGGGAAGTATTGTTTGGTGAAGGGCCACTGGCCGGGATTCCATCTGAAGATGGCCATTTCCTTATCTTCATGAATTTGAGCGGCGATCATGTGGTGAGGTGCATCATCGTCGAGCGATGTGCGGACCATCAGGCCGGCTTTTGCCTGTGCATTAGAGCAGTTGAAGTCGATGATCCTGGCCGAGAACTCGAAATTTCCTGTCACCTGTTGGTAGACGTAATGGAATTTATCCTGTGAGTAGCTGCTGCCGTCCTGGACATTACCGGATCCTGAGACGGTGAAGGTATTATCAGCGGCGTTGTAGTCAGCATCGCCAGAGATGGCGGTTGATCCGATGTCACTGCTGACCCACGGCAGGGGTACCTGTGCAAGTGAGAAGTGTGCGCAGGTGAAAAGAACGATAAGGGCCGACCATTTCGGATAGCTGCGGGTCACGATTGTTTCCTCCTCCTACTATGGCGAAGTCATGGAACAGAGATTACACGAATAATCAAGCTGGCATTGCGCCCGAACATGGAGCAAGCCTTGCCCACAGGAAAATAAAACAGGGAGGAGAGAGAGAATTCCGCGGGGCTCCCCATGGCCCGCTCATATATCATGAATACTCGAATACTATAACGGAATGAGTGCGGATTAGCAACGATGTCCGTTCGGGTGTGGATGATTGTGGTCGGCGGACCGGTAAATTATCCAATTTGACCAGAGGTCCTGAATTATCACTACAGCGCTATCAAGGTCCCCTGGTGCGCTTCAGTCGTGACCTGATC
>CAYRND010000200.1:0-5325 GCA_964425365.1 uncultured Phycisphaeraceae bacterium | reverse complement strand
CCGCATGGCCTGCCGCTACGCCCAGTAGGCGGGTCGGCCGTAGTAGTCGTAGAGACGGACTTCGTACTCCCTGTTGATCGGCTGGGCGGGATCGAATTTCGGGCTGTCCTTGATAATATCCCTGGTCAGCTCGACCTGGACGTACTGTGATTCCCAGTTGATATGCTCGCACCAGCTCAGTGCGGTAAGCACCTTTCTGCCAGGCAGGAAGTTACGCGTATCGACCACGAGATACCGCATACTCCAGTCTGAAGTTTCGACGATGAAGTCTTCGACGTGTCCGATTTCGCCGTCGATGGCCCTGATGTGGTACCCTTCGACTTCCCTGATACTCCGCAGGCGGTTTTGCTCTTCAGCGGCCTCCCGGGCCTGTGCTGACAGCCTGGGATCTTCGAATGGTGGTACGGCTTCAACGGGCGGCGAGCCGCTGACGGACGTGCCGTTCCATCCGACCCAGTACGTATTCCACCGGTAATAATCGGCAAGTTCCTTTTCGAGACGGCGGGAAACCGGCTCGTCGTGATCGATATCCGGGCTGTTTTCCACCTGTTCACGCGTCAGGTCGACGCGTATGGCTCTGTTCATCCAGTCCGGATCGCCTGTGATGGCATCGGGCGATACGAGTACTTTTCGGGAGCTCAGCCAACCTCCCGTATCTACAACAAAATAGCGGACAACCCACTGTTGATCATCGAAATAGATATCCCGAACCTTGCCGATATCCTCATTGTTGTTACTGATAGCGTACCCGAGTATTTCATGGGTGCTTCTGAGCATCTGGTTTCGCTCCTTTCTTCTGCTGGAATGCATTGACCGCGGCAATCGCCTTGGTCGACAGCAAAGACCATTCAGTTTCGATACTGTTCAATACGGAATCAAACGTTCCGGACAGTCGATCACCTTCGTACCGACGCCCATTACCCGCGAGTTGACGGTAAACCGTCAGCAATCGATCAGCACAATTTTCGATGGCGAATTTATTCGAGTTTTTCACTGCGGCATCACGGTACTCGCTGATTCGCCCCTCATCGGAAACCACGTCCGCCATAGCACGGGCAAAAAGCTCTTCATTCTCATGACCCAGCAGCCGGCCGTTTTCTTGATCCTGTACAACCTCCCTCACGCCCGGCGCGTCGAGTGCGACAACCGGAATTCCGGCTGCCATCGCCTCGGCAAGTACCATGCCCTGCGTTTCACTTTTCGAGGTGAAGACGAAAAGGTCCATGGCATGATAGGCATCAATCAGCTTCCGGCCGGACAGGGGACCTGTCAGATGAACATGTTCACGACTGATATCCGCTTCGGCCATGATGGCGCGGATCTGATCCTGCGAAGGTCCGCCTCCGACGACAAGAAAGTGTGACCCCGGATTTTCTGACATGAACCGGGCAACGGCCTTGCTGAGGAAATCGAGGTTCTTTTCGGGTGCAAGTCTACCAAGATGCCCGACGATCAGGTCATCAGTCGCGATACCGAGTTCCTCTCTGATCCGTCGGCCGTCGCCTTCGGCGAACGTTTCCCTGTCGAAACCGGTGGGCACGACGGTTACCGGTTTCTTTACGCCGCGGCGATGGATCATGGTCTCGATGCTCTCACTCGGTGCAATGATATGATCGCATAGGTTTGCATATTCCGTGGACAGGCTGATGACGAACTGTTTCATCACGTCGGAATCAGCGGGTACGTAATGGGTGTAGTCCTCGTAACGAGTATGGTGTGTAAAGACAAGCGGCAGGCTTCGCCAGGAGGCGACTCGCAATGCGGTTTCTCCGAGCAGGAAAGGATGATGGGAATGGATCATTTCCGGTTTGAACCGGTCCAGTGCACTGCTGAGAAAGCCGGTCAGTGGCAATCGTACGGAAAAATCACTGCCGTTGAATTTCTGGATCGCGGGCACACGGACAACCTCGAACGGCAGTGACTGATCGACATCGTCATCGCCGCTGAATGCCGGCGCGATAACCATAACACGATGCCCGCCCCGGTGAAAGGCATCGCTGAACCGGTGAACCGACTGGGCTACGCCTCCTACGTGAGGCAGGTACGTATTCGTCATCATGAGTATGTTCATTCGGTCATCCGTCCTGTCGTAACGGTTTCTTCTTGCCCGGTGTGCGTGATGTCATAAATCGCATATTGCTCATCGAGCGAGAAACTCATTTCTCTGCCCATGGGGAGTGCCGCCTGAATCTTCGGCGTCCGCCGTTTATCCATCATGGACCAGTCGATACGGACTTGAGATTCATCGAGCCGCGCCAATGAAACGGTAACGGTACCGAACCGCGTGGGCGCGGGGCCGAAGACGAGCGGTTTTCCGTCATCGAGCCATGCTTCCTGGAATCCCGAACCGAGTATAAGCGACTGTCCTTCCTCTCGGATGAAACAGTTTCGCACCATCATGACCCATTCGGCGGCAGCCCAGACATGTTGGCCGTCGCCCATGCATCCGCCGCGTGTCGCGGGGTGTATCGCTTCGGGCCACTGGCCGGTGTTACTTGCCATCGCCATGACGGCCGTCATGAGTTCGCGGTATCTCAAGTCACCGGCGCGAAGCAGCACCTGCGCCAAGTGCAGTGTCAGATATGGATTGATGCCTGAATGGATCATATCCTGGAAGAATCCGCCGGAGACCATGCATTGATCAAGCAGAAAAGAAGCGGTATCCAGCAATGCGGGGTCATCCGTTGGTACGATCTGCAACGGGTAACCCGCCGGCATACCGCCTATGGCACCTGAATCCATACGCCGGTAAGGTGAAGCGGGTATCCCGTCCCGGTCACGCCGGTGTCTCGACCGGTTGAGGCTGCGTTGGATGCAGTTGAACAGGTCATCCGCCTGATCACGATAATGTTGTTTCGCAACGAGTTCGCCGGTTTCGCCGATCAATTCGGATGCAACCCGCAGTCCGGCGACGGACCAGTAATCATCCCAATAGTAATAATCATTCGGACCGAGGTGTTCTGCGCTGAAACCGGCGGGCATCAGGCCGTCATGATCCGCCTGCGGCCCGGGTCGAGTTCGTTTACGGATGATCCAATCGGCACCTTTTCTTACAGCATTCAGAAGAGTATCGTTCAGCGTCCTGCCGGTAATACGCCGGAACTGATCAATGATCCAGATCGCCTGGCCGTTAGAATCCCATTCGCCGTCCTGCGACTTGAAATAACCGCTGAAGGTCTGTCTTTCCGGAAACCGGTTAAGAGCGCGTTCGCATTGATCGAACAGTCCGACAGCCAGCATGGCGTTGATGATGTATGCGGCGTCACGGAACCAGAACCGTTTATAGGTGAACGGCCCGGGATAGACATCATCGGGGCTGTGGAGTACGAGCGTCCGAACCGCGGCGTTGTAGAGATACTGCAAACGGGTAAAATCGCACTGCAGGCGGCATGTACCAGTCAATGCTGCATCCCAGTCGTTCAATGCCGCCGGTTGCGAATCCGCTCGATGTTTCGACGATACTGATATTCGGCCAGCGACCGGCACATCCATCGTCAGCGTTTTATCCTGGTTCTCGTTCATGCGGTACAACATCGCCGCGGTCGACATACCGACCGGACACCGGATAGTGAGTTGCTCCTTTCCCCGTGGATTGGTTCGTACCGCTTTCTGGAAGACATCGCCCTTTTCATAAGTCGACGTGAGAACGACGTCAGCGGGCTTGTCAAAGGTGATGACATCCTTCCTGTTCACTTTCAGTTCCCGCTTATCCGGTGATGCTTCACATTCCTGTATGAAACTGACACCTTCAGGATTCACTGGCCGGACTGTAACGACCAGCCATCCAGCCGCTGGCATTCTGCCGGTTATCATAGTATGACAGAACAAGCCGTCGCAGTGATGAATTACTTCAGTTCGTCGTGCAAGTGTCATGTCACTCGCCCGTGAGTATGTTTCCACGGCGAGGTTGCCGTCCATGCCCAAGACCTGTTGTGTATCGTCGCATCGTGATGGAATGAGCGGGTTCGTATCATCACCGACCAACCAGACGTCCACGGACCAGCCGTCTTCATGAGGCGTCACAAGTCCGCGTGGATCGACAATCGGATAATCCCGTGACCCCGGCCGGCCGACGGCTGTCCAGTTGCGATGCGTCAGATTGACGTGCGTGGCACTGAACGCTCGTGGGATGAACGACGGCGATCGCGGGTTGAACTGCTGTTCGATCCAGTAAGGCCAGACCCAGTCCAGGTTATGCTGTATCGCCCGGGTATTGATCATGCCGCGTGCGTGGAAGATCACCCCGGCCCGGAGCAGTTCGATGGGCTCGGTCACTTCTGAAGGCTGGGCGAAGCGATGCATCTGCGAGAGGACATTGATCGGATCGATAAAGCCGTATGACTTCGCAACCCGCTTGAGAATCATTCGCCATGGCAACCATTTGAGCCACATCGTCAGGGTCTTTTTTAAAAAGAATACGGCGGACAGGCGATTGTCACGGCCGCCGCATCCGCCATATCCGGCTACGGTAAATGATTATCACGGCCGGTAGTACTCCGGCCCGAACTCGACGTTCAGATCGTTATCCACGATTAAAGCGCCGCCTTCATAGGCATTTTCCGTCGCAGCCCCGCGCTCCTGCCAGGTATCGACCGTACCGGTCAAACGCGCGACGCCGTCGTCAACGGTAACGTTCACCTGGTCGCTGTCCACGAAGGGGCTCCACCACAGTTCGTCCTCGATATCCTCCTGGATTTCCCAGTCGTTCTTCATGTCGTGGTAACCGGGGCGCATCCGATCAGTCCAATGATACAGTTTGAAGCGGTTGATATACAGGTCATCGTCGATATAGGGGTGATAGATATACGGCTGGGTATCGGTTTCGACCATGATGTTATTATTCACGGCAATCACGCCGTTGACCCTGGCGGCGATATCATCCGCCTGTGTTTTTTCAAAGTATGAATCGACTGAACCTGACAGCTTGACAACACCGCTATCGACCTTGACATCCAGTTCATAGCTGTCGACATAGGCATTCCGTGCGAAAGCCGCGAGTATATTCTGACGGATTTCACTATCGGCCATATACTCGTACGGTTTGACATCGAGGAAGTTCTTGACGCGCCAGACACCGACGGTGTTGTGTGCATCGTTTTCCGCCGCCTGTTTTTCCTTGAGATTGTCGATAGTACCCGTCAGGGTCACCACGCCCGAGTCGGATGAGACATCGATCTCTGCCGCCAGCACCCTCGGATCGTAGAACAATGCGTCCTGTACGGCCTGTTCGATATCCTCATCGGATTGGTAGATATACGGCGACTCACGCCGGACTTCAGCATCCGTCCATGCATCGACCTGCAGGCCGGTGCTGTCCACGGCCTC
>CAYRND010000199.1:0-5366 GCA_964425365.1 uncultured Phycisphaeraceae bacterium | reverse complement strand
CAGACGTAAGCGTCTTTATATTATAGGCTTACAGCTTAAGTTCATGCCATTCGAGACAGGCCCCGGATGATTGATAATCAGTCCGGATCTTCCCAGATCATTGGTAAACGACCAAGCACGCAACGGTACGGACGGTCCAGGCGCAGAGCACGGGCCATCACGTGGAATATATAGTTCTGTTCCATCGTGCCGTGGACCATGTAGGCACCCGGGCCGTCGGCGTAGAACGCTACATCTTCGCCGGAGTGGGTGTCACTGCTCAGCGGCACGGTAGCTTCCTGCAGGAAGCTGGGCATGGCGGTATCAACGTTGGTCAGGTCAGGACGACCCATGGTGATTCCGCTGTAGCTGGACGGATAGTGTTCCCAGGTCTTGTAACCTTCAGGCTGGGCATTCGAAGCACCGGTATAACCCGGGCCGTTGGTGTAGCCGAGCGTCGTGTAAGGCAGGCCGAGCATATCAAGCTGATAGTCGGGCTTCGGATTGCCGCTGCTGTCGTTTTCGATCACCTTGCCGAGGATCGGATTGCCGCGGGTGGCGTAACCACCGAAAGCCATCACGTGGCCGTGGTCAGCGGTGACGATGATCAGCGTGTCACGCGAGTTAGTCAGGTCCATCGCGACCTGGACGGCTTCTGCGAACTCGATCGTGTCGGTCAGTGTGCGGTAAGCGTTATTTGCATGGTGCGCGTGGTCGATGCGGCCGCCTTCAACCATCAGGAAGAAACCCTTGCGGTTGTTATCCAGAACCTGAATGGCCTTCGCGGTCATCTCACTGAGTGACGGTTCGCCGGCCGTATCGCCCGGACGATCGTACTCGTATTCACAGTGTGAACGCTCGAACAGGCCGAGCAGGTGATCGGTGCTCTCTGTGTCGATTGCGTCGAACTGAGCCTGGTTCCAGGCATAGGCACTGTTCGAATACTGAGCCAGCCACTCGGCGGTCAGGTCGCGGCCATCGGCACGCTGGCCGGTCTTGCCTGCGTCTTCCGGGTCTGCCATCGTATTGGGAATGAAGTAACGTCGGCCGCCACCCATAGCCACTTCAATGCCGTTGCCGATGGGGAACTCGATGAGCTGGCGGGCGATATCCTTGTAACCGGCTGCCGCGGCATCAGCAGGAAGCTGGTCATCACATTCCCAGTTACGCTCGACGGAGTGAGCATAGCAGGCAGCGGGCGTCGCGTGCGTGATGCGGGTGCTGCTGACCACACCGGTGGACATACCGGCCTGCTCGCACTTCTCGAGCAGTGTCACGGCTTCATTGCCTTCATGCGTGGTGTAGTCGCCACGGACTACGTTCTGGTTCATCGCTATGACGCCGGCATCGGTCTTGACGCCGGTCATGATCGCACTCATCGTACCGGCGGAATCCGGTGCCTGCTGATTCGTCTCATATACCTTGGAAAGTGCCACGTACGGCATTTCATCGAAGCTGAGCATGTTCTCTTCACCCATCATGCCCTTCATCTGGCCATCGAGAATACGGGCCGCGGTGACAGTAGTCACGCCCATACCGTCGCCGAGGAATACGATCACGTTCTTCGCAGGACGGCGATTGATCGTCATCCTCGCCGCGTCCTTGGCGAACTGCTTGCCGTCACGATACCACTGCTCAGGTGATTCTTCAGCCATCACGACCGGGCTGAAACCCATCACTGCCGCACATAAACAAATCGCACTACGTTTCATCCATTGACTCATCATCATGAATCTCCCTTTTGAAATTGGACCGATTGGAAAGTTGGCATACTCTCCTGGCCTGATCGACTCTGACAGGCGAAAGAGTTTTTACACAAGTTGATTAAATTGCTGCTGTTCATTCCCTTCCCGGGGTGGTTGGTTTATGGCAACTGCACCGGAACTTCGCCGGAAACCGGCGAGACTGCTTCCGGCAACAGGCATGTCAAAGAGCAATGGGGTAATTTTTAAGGAGTAAAAATCAGGAAAAAATTAGCGGTCTATTACAGTTTGGTCAAAAGTGAAAAATTTGTTTATCTTTTTTGTGAAATGCGATGCGGAATTCAATATATGAAACCTCAATGACCCAGACTGTTGTTCGAAATGGTAAGAACTCAGTATGAAACCTTCATTCTTTTGTGTTCAGTGAAACCAGAATTTTCGCGGCCACGGCGAAACTGATGGTGGTGACTGCCTGACGGGGTAATTTCAATTTCATGATCTCGGCAACGGCGTCTCTGCTGATCACCTCCAGTTCAACGCCGGGCTTGAGATGCTGATCATCAAGATAATGCAGAAAGCCGGGCGAGTGATCGAGAATGCGACCGATTGTGACTGACTCGCACTCGACTTCAGACAGCGGCATCAATTTCCGTTTCTTCAATCGTCCGGAAGGCGCAGGGATCGGGTCGCCGTGCGGATCGAGTGCAGGTCGGCAGAGCATGTGGTCCATTTTTTCGAGCAGCTTGTCGGAAACGGCGTGCTCGAGCACTTCGGCATCGTCATGGACTTCGCTCCAGTCGTAACCCATGACATCAACGAGAAAGAGCTCGACCAGACGATGCCGGCGAAGGACCTTGAGGGCATGCTTCTGCCCGGCGGAACTCAACAGGACACCTCGACGCGGTTCGTAACTGACAAACCCCATCCCCGCCAGGTGCTTGACCATGACGGTCACCGTCCCGGGTGTCACATGCAACGCTTCGGCAAGCCGCCCCAGCGGCACAAGCCCGCGATCACTATGATGCTGCTGAAGCATGTACAGCGTCTTGAGATAATTCTCGACCGTACTGGTGGGTGAGCTACCGGAAGCGGGCATTTGAACTATTATAATCAATACTTTGAAATGACAAACTCCCGTTCGCCCGCCGATCGGACTGCCTCAGGCCTCCAGGTCATTCAAAGCCTTGTACAGCTCGGTGATGTACATCATGGCCGGCCCGCCGCCCATGAATACCGCCACGAAGCCGGCCTCCATGATCTCCGCCCGCGTGCAACCCAGATCCAGTGCTCTTTTGACATGCAACGCAATACAGTAGCTGCACTCATTGGCAACAGATAATGCAATGGAAATCAGTTCTATGGTCTTCTTATCGATCGCACCGCCGCCCTCGATCGCTTTCATCATAGCGTAGAACGACCGCATGACCTCCGGGTAGTCCTTACCGATCTGTTTAAGCGATTCACGCGTATCTTCAGCCAGTTGTTTCATATCCTGCATGCAATGCTTCCTTTAGCAATCAGTGCGTTTGGTCACATACGGTGATGACTTCCCGCAGACATCATAGCATAAATCCGACACCATGGACGGGTACCCCGGGTAGCAAATTTTAACGGATTATTTACCTGATGCTGGCGATGTCTTAACGAACCGTTTGCATCATGTCTACAGGTGCAATTGGCTCTGAGGGAGCACCGGGTACATGATTCCAAAATCACGCCATTTTTCGGAGAGTGAATCAGGACCATCCACGCATACGATTCGTGGCGCGTGGTCATTGACCTCCGGTACATACCATCATGTTGTGAGAATTTCCTGCGTTACGCATCTGTCATCAGTTAGAAAGGATAGGTTCATGCACAAAGACCGTTTGATCGCTTCATGTTCCGTTCTGATAGGTGTGCTGGCTGGAGCAGCAGTGTACGCGGCGGATAACAGTTTCACTGTCATTGGCCTGCCCGATACTCAGAAATACAGCGAAAGCTACCCCTCGATCTTCCACGATCAGACACAATGGATCGCCGATAACCGGACATCTCATGATATCCGCTTCGTATCACATTACGGCGACCTGGTCCAGCACGGCACAAGTGCCGATGAATGGTCCGTCGCCAAGACGGCCATGTCACGCCTGGACAGCGCGAACATTGCCTACGGCACGGCGGCGGGTAATCATGACGTCCTCCCGTCCGGCGGACTAGGGCAGACTTACTCCAATACGAACTACCTGACCAACTTCGGGCCCCAGCATTACACGGGTAAAAGCTGGTACGGCGGCGCATCGCCCTCGGGTATGAGCAATTACCAGTACGTGGATGCGGGTGACCAGACCTTCCTTTCACTCCACCTGGATGTCGAAACACCCATCGCAGAACTCGCCTGGGCACAGGGCGTTCTGAACAAGAACCGCGACAAACCCACCATGATCACCACACACCGGTATATGCAGGACGCCGAAGACTATACCGCAGGCGTGCCCATCGTCGCCTCCGGCAGGTACCCGGATATCTGGTATACCTTCGAAGGACAGTACACCCCCAACGGTATCAAGGCCGACGAGTTCTTCGATACCTTCGTCGCAACCAACCCGCAGGTCTTCATGGTCAACTGCGGCCACTTCCATGAACAGTACCGGCAGACTTCTACCAACCGCTACGGCATGACGGTCCACGAAGTGCTCGCCGACTACCAGGACGATCCGAACGGCGGGAACGGTTACATGAGAATCATGGACTTCAATACCGATCTCAACCGCATCGACGTCCAGTCCTACTCGCCGACTCTCAATCAGTACCGCACCGACAATGAAAGCCAGTTCAGCCTGAACATCGACTTCGACGCCTACGCCTCTCTCGATCCCACCTGCGTCTTTCAGCAGGGCATCAACGGATATAACGGCACACGCGATACCTGGATCAACCAGAATTCCAGGAACAGCAGCTACGGTAACAACAGCACCATGGTCGTCGATGATGACACCACCAACAGTTGGTTCAGTGATCGTCGCGGCCATGGCATGCTCCGATTCGACGACATCTTCACAAGTACCGGCGAAGAAGGCAAAATCCCCTACGGCGCGACCATCACCGAAGCGACGCTTCGTGTTACCCTCGCCGATGATATCGACATTCCGTTCTACGATCCCGATTTCGATATCTATATGATGATCCGAGACTGGGGTGAAAGTTCGACCTGGAACTCGATGGGTAGCGGACTTTCCTACGGCAGCGACTACGGCCAGTACCTCGGCCAGTTCAATGGCGACAATGTGCCCAACGGCGACTACTACCGAGAAATCAACGTACTGGCCGCTCTGCAGAGCTGGGCAACCGGCTCGCCGAACTACGGATTCGCCATCGCCCCCGAAATCATCTCGGGCAACGATGACGGCATTGATATCTGGTCGTCGGAATACGGCAACCCCCTGTTACGCCCGATGCTCGATGTAAGCTACGTCTACACCAGCGTCGTCCCCGAGCCCGGCACGCTCGCACTACTCGTTATCTTCAGTACGTGCCTCACGCTCCGGCGACGTGAATATCCATAATACGCTTCTCTACACTCTTCCATTCACAAGGGCAACCGCTTCTCCTCCGGGTTGCCCTTTTTTCATTTGTTATTTGAAATTTTATTTTGCCTCCTCAGCAGAATCTATGGGTAAGTTCAGGCTCGGGTAATTGTCCAAG
>CAYRND010000198.1:0-5409 GCA_964425365.1 uncultured Phycisphaeraceae bacterium | reverse complement strand
ATTCATCATCACTGCTCTACACTGTCAAGGGTGTGGGTTGGCCGGACGCTTACATGATTGACAGGATCACCACATATTTCCATCGTAACATGTTAACCTCCATCATGAGGCCCCCACGCCCTTAAAACCGACAGCCCGTATCTTCCTGTATTCGACCAACCCGTGCAAATGAAAAAGCCGCAGCGCCGACCACCATCGAAGCTCCGACCACACCTCCGTCTCGCCCAAACCCGCCAGACGGAAATCTCGGGACTCATTCCCGTTTCCTGATTACCATACTCAATTATATGCCCCCACCCGATACACGTACGTAACAAACCCGTACAACTCATCCGTATCCGTATACGAAGTGACATCGGCACCCAATACCGCTATATCGATCCAATCGGCCGAACCCGTATTACGCTTACGCTGTACGATAAAACCAGATTCATCCGTCGAATTGTCCGACCAGCTCAATTCAATCAGATTGTAAGCAACCGGATTCGCCGCCAGATCCGACGGCGCCGCAGGATCTTGCGGACCCGGATCCTCCGAACCTTCGTAATACTGTACCGATGCATCGGATGAACTCACCTCGATCTGGATCGTTCGGTCACCACCATTTGACAATGTCAGGACGCCGCCACCCCACGGCTGACTGACTATCTCACTGCCGCTGACGACACCATAACTGTCCCACGTGTCGAAATTCACTTCAATATCATCACGCCATACCCGCGGCGGTACACCCGCAGGTGACCAGATACTGCCGTCCGCAAGCAGGTGCGTTGTCGTCGGCTGCCATTCCAGTTTCAGCGTTCTACCCAGTGAGGATACATACGCCACCTGGTCAACATCAGGCGAATTCAGACTCGTCTGATTGTTGATGTGACCCTTGAAATCATTGTACGAACCATGATCCGACTGCGTGCCCACCTCCATTACCACTCCGCCGAGACTCCCGCTCGTAAATGACCATGAGTACTTCTGGTGACTGTCATTGTAACTCGTACTGACGGGTGATCCGCCGTTATAAGGTATACACGCGAAATAAACACCCTGACCCATGTCCACAAACAACCTCTCCCCTTCAACCTGACGCGCCGCCGATTTCGGTACACCGACCCACAACGAGTTATTACTCGGAGCTTTGATCAGACGCATCATCACATTTCCGTACTGACCGATCTCTTCATACGGATCACGGCCGCACGGCCCGGAATTCGAATAATATCCCGTGTAATTCCCCGTGTTACCCATTACCTGCCTCGCGCCGCCACCATTACCTTTCACACCCAGACGCCAAAGGTTCTGTTCTGAAAAGAAATTCGATTGACCTCCCACATGCTCCGCCGTACCGTCGGGACGATAGGTCGATATCGACGAAAGAAGATAATTCTCGTCATGATAGATAGTCTCGAACTCGTACCGCCGACTCCGTGCCGTATCACCACGCCAGTCCGAAAAATTATCCTGATCCAGATGATAAAACGGCTTGGCACTCTGGATCTCCACCGGTAAAGGATACTGACGATGTGCAATATCAAGCAGTACCTGCGGCGGCCTGTAGGTCGAATGCTGGGAAAAACCAACCAGGTTCTTCTCGGCGGCCAGCTCCGCTACCGACGCCGTCGTCGAACCGGCATAACTCGGAAAATAGCCGTCGCCCAGAAAATACAGATACGTATATGGCCAGACCGAGCCCTTGAACGGTAGATAGGCATCCGACTTCGCTCGTACATCAGCTCCCGCCTGAAAGCCGTCGATGTAATGCAGTGCCGCCTCCAGCAGCATCCAGTCCAACGCTGCCTTCGCCTGAGACTTCGTTCTGTCGTCCGGGGCATATTCATACAGCACCAGGATCGGCTGGAAGCAATAACCCCAATAGTTGTTCGAGTTCCACTCCACCCGGCCTGCGTGATAAAGCGCACGAATCCAGTTGTCGACAAAACCGTCAAAATACGCCTGCTGGCCCGTATCACCCTGGTCATACGCCAGCAGCTTACCCGCCAGACGTGACATCCAATAGAAATTCTCCGAGTTATACTCGGTAAATTCGAATATCGGGTCCATGTGATGGTCCACACGACGCATCTGCTCCCAACCCGTCTCGCACAGTGAACCGCCCCATGGCACACCGTTGCAATGCGTCGTATACAACATCGTATTCACCTGGCTGATCTGGACGCCCGGCAACTGGTCCTTGTAATGCAGGTAGTACATCGTGTAACCCGGACACGAAAACGGCTTGTAAAACTGACCCGCCCACTGGCTGAACAACAACTCATTGCCCTTGCCGTCGATCCATGCCTGTACCGCAGAGGCAGTGCCGCGATCCTTCCACATCTCCGCCAGCAGCGGCGGCCAGGTTCGCTTGCCCTCGTCCGTATCCGCATTCCCGCTGCCGATCGACCACGGATCGCTCGAATAGGCGAAATGGCTCAGTCGAACCTGGTACTCGTTCTCCCAGTTCGGATCTATCGGCCCGACGGAATCGTAATGAACGGGCGTTCGCTGATCGCCGCCGCACGGAATAGTCACCGAAGCGGTTTCACTCGATGCGCCACTGTCGGTATCATCACAATTAACCGAAACGACACGATATACAAGTGCCACGCCACAGGGCGAACAGTAGTCATGCCATGACGTTGGATTCTCAACATGACCGTCACTATGACGGGGACGATACGCAATCGTATGCCACGCTCCGCCATCGATGCGGCGATCCACACGGAAACCCGCCTCACTGCCGGAAGTATCCGTGTAATCGATTACAACATGATCGCCAGACGACGTCGCCGTTACACCCGACGGCGGAGAGGGACTGCCGCCCGGACAACTGATCAGAACATCCGCCTGGCCGTTGTTGTCATACATCACCGTACCACCGCTGTTGTCAACCACTGCGAAGTCATACAACGCACTGTTGTCGGGCTTTACACTGCCGATCCAGCCCGGATTACTGTTCCACGCCCACAGCGAGCCGTAATGATTCACGTCATAACCCGCCATGTAACCGCTCTGGCCGTTGTTATGCGTCACCGCCCAGGAATAAATCACCGTACCGCCGTGAGACTGGCATAAAATACCCTCGCCGTCGTTACCGGGATTCGAACCGGTATTGTTGTAATAACTACCGTCAATCCACAACGGACCGCCGCCGAGATCAAACGCACGTGACAGATTATCAGAATAATCACCCGCACCCCCAGGCTGGCTCTCGTTGTAACCGTCAAGCGTCAGTTCATAAGGTTCGCCGGAATCCCCGCCATAATCATTCGGTACCGTCTCCGTCAGATAGATCCGTTCATTATGATTGTTCGTCAAAGTCACCCACTTGCCGCTGATGTTGAAACCCTTACGCCCGTGATTGAATATCCAGTTGTCACGTATCACCACTCCCGGCTCGAAATAACCCGCTGCCTTGTTCACGAACGGATTCAGATACTCCTTGTTCACATCCACACCGTGCATCAACCCGTAATCGAAAAGCACCGCACTGCCCGTATGCGCCGAAGTATCCTGCACGTAAAGGAAATTCATCGTACTCTTCGGCATCAGGTTATTCGCTATCAGGACATTCGAACCGTAAACTGATACGCGAGCACCGAACTTGAACATGAAGAAACCGTTCGATCCGAAACCTTCATCTATCGCATCGTTCAGCATCGCCGCATTTTCGAATACACACCCGAATACCAGCCGCCCGTCTCCGGCACCTTCATAACCGGCCACACCCACCTCGGCGCCCGTAAACGGATCCCAGTAATACGTGCCGTCCGGCACACGGCCGGACCAGCTCGATTTCACCTTCGGACTCTTCCAACCGCCCGACGTTCCATAACTGACGCCCCAGGTAAGCTCCGGACCGAAATACACACAACCGCCGTCTACATGCACCCACGCTATACCCACACGATCTACGTCTTTCAACGTCTCACCCGGCGACGGCATCAATCCGATAATGTTCCAGTCACGCGGAACCTGACCACCGCCTTTCGATTGAAACCCGAAATGAAATCGCGTCGACAGAACAAGACTGCCGTCACTGGCGTCGCGATCGCCCGCCGGCGACGCGCCGCGGATCACCACGCCCGTTCTTAACATCAGGCCGCGACCGCCAGGACCGTCGGCCGGCATCGACGAAAAATCATAATCCCCCGGCGGATAGTACAACACACCACCACCCTGGTTGTATAAAACATCTCGTGCATGCTCAAACTTCTCAAAGTCATTCACGCCGACGCCGTATGTCGACATGTCAATCACATTGTCCCACGAGATCCCCGCTGTCCATGAAGGATAGCCCGAAGCATCATCGTAATACGACGCCACAGGATTATCCGTCGGCAATCCCAACAGCCGGCTCGCCGCCATCAAGGTGACCATGCATGCGACCGTCCACATTCTTATATCGTTCTGCTTCTGCATTCTTTCATCTCCGCTTCGTTAACGCCGCGTGAAATGGCATATCACGACATATCCATGCCCGAAATGTTGGATGTGATGCACATAACCAGCCTGCTCGTATTCATCAAGTGCCAATCCGATACCTGAGATGTGAATCTAATCTCCAGAAACATCATTTGGAATAGGCTCACCACTTCCCGACCCGATTATTATAATAAAACAAACACGCCATGACCAGCATCATTCATCCTGCGTAAGCCGCTCATTGAAAATGATTTAGAAGGACTTCAACGTCCTACGATCGCTCCCGGCGACAGAATGGCTATAATACCCTGCCGGGAACGGGCTGCCTGATCAACATCATCACAGGAATAACATGAACCATAAACGAAACTACATTATCGTCGTGACGGGACTGCCCCGTAGCGGAACATCCATGATGATGAAAATGCTCGAAGCAGGTGGACTCACCACGCTGGTCGATCATGTCAGACAAGCCGATGAAGATAACCCTCGCGGATATTACGAATTCGAACCCGTCAAAAATACACGCGATGACCCCTCATGGCTCAAAAACGCCACAGGAAAAGTCGTCAAAATGGTCTACCGACTCCTCTATGACCTACCGCCAGACTACCAGTACCGCGCTATCTTCATGAACAGGAAACTCCCGGAGATATTCGCGTCACAACAGGCCATGCTCAAACGAAACAACGAAAATATCACCGATATTACCCCTGAGGAGTTCGAATCTCTCTTTCAAACCGAAATCAATAACACCAAATCATGGCTTGAACAACAACCAAATATTTCCTGTATTGACGTCCATTACAACCATATCCTGCACGACCCGCTACCGCACATACAAACCATCTGCAACTTCCTCGACGGTCAACTTGATCTCGATGCCATGAAACAGGTCGTCGAACCCGCTCTTTACCGTAACCGGCATATCGCAAGTTCATAACACTACAGCGCTATAAAAGCTCAAGTTTACCACCGGGGCAAGCCGATAAC
>CAYRND010000197.1:0-5413 GCA_964425365.1 uncultured Phycisphaeraceae bacterium | reverse complement strand
CATTATTGCGCCTGCCGGGCTTGTGGGAAGATGGGTTGGCCGGACGCTTACAAAATAATAACTTCTTCCCGGTCTCATCCGTACACACGGATGTTAACAGGTATCTCATAAACCGGCAGGATCATGGGAGAAAAATCATGACGGGGATAGATTCGTTCACATGCCGACTGAGGGTCGTATCGATCATCACAGCCGTCACAGCAATCACCGCCTCAATTGATGCTCAGAATATCGTGTCACTTCCGCCCACCTCGGCCGGAATTTCCGTGACAGAGTTCTACGGCGAAGCCGAAGACGACGAGTTCGGAATCAGTATCGATTCGGCGGGCGACTTCAACTTCGACGGCGTTCCCGACGTCGTCATCGGCGCAGCCCTTCAGGACACCGGTAATACCGACGGCGGTGCTGGCTACCTCTTCCTCGGTGGCGGGAACGCTGGTTCCGCTTGGGACTTCCGAATCCTCGCGGAAAGCCGGTACGACCGCCTCGGCGAAGCTGTCTGCGGTATCGGCCGGTTCGACGACGACCAGTACCATGATATCGCCATCAGCGCCATCAACAGTGATCGCGTGCTGTCAAACCAGGGCGCCGTGTGGGTCGTATTCGGCTCCAGCGATAATTTCGGCGGTCGCCAAATGGTGATCGACGGGATCGGTTCCGCAAACGCTGCGTTCGGGTTCGACCTCGCAGCCGGAGACTTCAACAATGACGGATACGACGACCTCGCTGTCGGAACGCCTTATCACGGACAGGCCACGCCCTTCGATGAAGAAGGACGCGTTGATATCTTCCTCGGCTCAACCTCGCCTGACAAAACACCCGATATGACCGCCTACGGCGGTGATATGGCCAACCACTTCGGAACCAGTGTCAGTTGCGCAGGCGACGTCAACTGCGACGGCTTTGACGACCTGGTCGTCGGTGAGCAGGATTACTACACCTACAATCCCGATTTCGCCTACCTCGGAAAAGCCGTGATCTTTTACGGCGGCAGTCCGTTGAATAATCAACGCGATCTGGAAGTGATCGGCGAAGAAGACAGCCTCTTCGGCCACTCAGTCGCCGGAATCGGCGATATCAATAACGACACCTGCGACGACGTCGCCATCGGCGCACCCTGGTATCCCCTCGGTACGGGCGCCGGCCGCGTATACATCCTCTTCGGCGGGCCCGGAATGGACAACGTACCGGACATCATCATCGACGGCGAAGCCGTCGGCGATCAGTTCGGATGGAGTATCGACGGCGGAAGGGATCTCAACGGCGACGGCTATTCCGATATGATCGTCGGCGCACGGTACAGCGACCTGGCCGCTGATAACAGCGGAGCGGTCTACGTCTACTACGGCGGACCCGCGTTCGATACCATCCCCGACCTGGTCATCGGTGCCACGCATGACGACGACTCTTTCGGATACGACGTCGCCATGCTCGGCGACTGGACCGGCACCGGCACACCGCTCGCCGCAGGTTCCGCTATCTGGTTCGACCGCGGGGGATCCTCAAACGAAGCTTACGGCGCCCTGTTCGCATTCGGTCTCAACGAACTGGCGGCCACCGGCGACATGGACAGTGACGGCGACGTCGACGGCGATGATATCGATACGCTATGGGAAATCATCAAAACAACAATCCCCACACCACCCGGCGTTAATCCTGACCTGAACCACGATGACTCCATCGATACGCTCGATATGGACGTCCTGATCCACAACATCATCGGCACGGAATACGGCGATGCCAACCTCAGCGGAAAAGTCGATGCACCCGATCTGGTCCGACTCATCGTGAATTACGGCTCCTCATTCACGACTTCAAAATGGTGCGAATGCGATTTCAACGGCGACGGCTACATCAATGCGCCCGACCTGACAAAATTAATCGCCAACTACGGCAAACCATAACCACACCGATTACCAGGCTCACACACCAACCAACCTTGAACTCCCCTCACCCCTCCCCCATCACCGTAGGTCCGCGAAGCTCCGCTGCCGGACACCCGTTCCTCACCCAATCCGCCGGCAAACCCTCGAAAACTTCCCTATCAATCCCTCACACAGAATCAACACGCATGATTCCATAGGTTCGTTAAACCTGCACAAGCCAGACCATTATCCAATACCCTCAAGCCCCAAGCCTCAAGCCGCTTCACGCCTCAAGCCGCTTCCCCCATCCCCCAATTCTGATGCATACGAAACACCCCGCACAATCTCAAACTCTTATTCGGCCACCAACCCAATCGGGGCGACTGGATTTGAACCAGCGACCTCTTGACCCCCAGTCAAGCGCGCTAACCAAACTGCGCTACGCCCCGTACAGCTCAGACTCGCTAGTGTATCTTCCGCTTGTCCTTGCGCCAAGTATCCGTTAGGAACGGATAGCCGTAATCCTCGACACTGTCAATGGCATACCAGACCTTATTGGCCGCTGTTCCGGCACGCTTCGTTCTCGGGTTTCTCGCAACGATAGCTCACGGCTATGCCCAGCGATAGGGCTTTACACCGGCATCGTACAAAACCGATCGACTCCAAACGGGTGATCATCTCTCGGCAATCCATATAAGTCTCGACACTTCGGGGTAGGTAGCGGTATGCACCGCTTCGATCACCGGCCAGCAAGGACGCCGTGCGTGGCATGATTTGATGAAAATAACAGCGATACATCGCTCGCAGTAGCCGGTTCCTCGGGTAGCCGAATTCCAGAATGATCAACCTGCCGCCCGGCTTGAGTACGCGGTATAGTTCCGCCATGACCTTCAATGAATCCGTCACATTGCGTATACCGAAAGCTATACCCGCAATATCAACAGCGTCGTCAGCCACTGGCAGTTTCATAAGATCACCACGGATCGTATGACGGCGATGATCTCCCGCCGTTCGTTTGCGGGCTGCCCTGAGCATCGCCATACTGAAATCGACACCGATCACCCCGCCGGCTCCCGCATTGAGCAATGCATCTCCGAATCGGCCGGTCCCGCATGCCGCATCAAGTACATAGTCGCTCACTACGGGGCTCGCCATGTTCGCTGCCGACCGGCGCCAGTAACTGTCCAGGCCCAGTGAATGCAACCGGTTATTAAGGTCATACGCGTGCGCAACGGCATCGAACATACGGTTGATACGCACGCTTTTATCCCGCTGACCGTGTGGATCAGACAGGGAGGCTTCCGACCATATCCTTTCTCGTGTTTCCGATTCCGGCATCAGGCGGATCCTGTATCACCGGCCTTATGTGCCGGGGGCGGCAGTTGCTTCAGCTCGTCAAGCACCTTCCGTTGAAATCGCTGTTCTTCAAATCGGTAACTGCCGGGACTGATGGAGTCGGGATAGGCCTCCCGGATATGCGACTCGAGGTGCTCGATACGTGTCTCCGGCAGTGGATGCGTCGATAGCATTTCCGTCAGCTTACTGCCGTTGCTTTTAGATTGCTGCTTCAGAATCTTCATCACCTGAATCTGTGCCATGGGATGGTAACCCAGCCGGGTCATGTACCGCACACCAAGCTCATCGGCCTGGGCTTCCTGGTCGCGACTGAAACTGAGCAGGTAGAGCGAGCCACCCACCGATGTACCCATTCCGAGTATCGATAGCCAGTCTTCATCCGTTTGCTCACCCACAATACCGATCGCGATACCCAGACCCGTGATGATCATGGCCTGCGACATCTGCTGACCGATATGCTGTGCCGTGACATGTCCGATCTCGTGACCCAGTACTCCCGCAAGCTGCGCCTCGTTATCCATCAGTTCAAGCAGGCCGCGTGAAATGAATACCTTACCACCCGGCAGGGCGAACGCGTTGACCGTCGCCGAATCCACGACGTGAAACTCCCAGGGCAGTTCACGGCGTTCACTCGATTCCACCAGGCGGTGTCCGATATCCCGCACGTAACGGACTATCGATTCCGACGGTAATTCACCGCCGTAACTGTCTAGAAACTCGGGCGTCGCCTCGCTCCCCAGGTGAATCTCCTGCGATTCATCAATCAGGTTGAACTGCTTCTTACCCGTCGCCGGATTGATGCTGCATCCGAATAACAACAGCATAAGCAGCCAGCAGGCCGACCATCGGGTTCCCTTTCTGTTCAGCATGATACCGCTCCTGTGTCTTCGGATGCCATCCAAACCAGCCTCCATCATATATAACGTTCTTCCTGCCTGGCTGTTGCATCGGGGGACGATTCTTCACCATGGTTCATGTTATTCATCATATCGAACAGGACAATCAGCGACTGGAAAACCGGCATAAAATACTTACCGCCCCCGCCGATCCACGCCATGCCTCCAATAACCGTATTATCGGAGGAATTGCAGGGATCGTAAACGCTTGAAATACATACGCTTGCGACTGCGAAATCATTCCCGGACCTGAATCGAAACGATTGCAACGATCAGTCAAGATTTAACGATGGTAACCCGATGATTTGAAAGGCTATAACGCAGCAGGCCGCGTGGGTCGGGTTTCGGGGAAGAATCACGAGGCAGATGGATTCATCAGCGGCGAAGCGAAACAGGCCACGTATGCGGATGCATCAGCACCAGGGTGATTTGATAATAAGGCCGACTGACGGAGTCGTGTAGTACCTGGAGATTTTCGAATGGCCAACCGTCGTAATGCTCTGTTTGATCGTTTCTTCAATTGCATGATCAGCGGCGATCGCGCCGGCGCACGCATGCTGCTGGATGAAGTGCTCGAAGCTGATTACTCCGCTGAAAAAATCGCCGGCATGCTGTTCTGGCCAACTCTCGAGCAGATTCAGTTTCTCTACCGGAACGATCAACTCAGTGACCTCTCACATCATTACGCAACGCGGTTGCTTCGTCAGCTCGTCGATCAGATGCAACTTCGACTGCCACAGGCGGAACGGCGTAATACAAGCATCATGATCATCTGCGGACCCGAAGATTCAGAAGAACTCGCCGCTCAGATGGCGGCCGACCTCCTCGAAGCAGACGGCTACACCGTGTTCTTCTGCGGAGGCGGTATCGCCAACGATGAAATCGTCGAGCAGCTCGGTGAACTAAAGGCCGATAAACTCGTTATTTTCGGCGCCGTTCCTGGTACCGTTCCCATGACACGTCTACTGATCGACCGGCTACATGAAATCGGGGTCTGCCCCAATCTGCAGATCATCGTGGGCGGCGGGGTCTTCAACCGCGCTGATGGACTGGCAGAAGAAATCGGCGCCGACCTATGGGCACAAGACCCCGTCGAACTGGTCAAAATAATCAGCGGACAACCAGAACGACGTATGTCAAACGACCAACGTACCGTCGGCCGAAAACGCCGAGGCAACAAACGCAGTGCCGCATAACCCCCCACACATCTATTATTCACCATTAATACCCCCCCAACCTTGAACTCCCCTCCCCTTCGTGCCCTTCGTGGTAAAAAAATATTCATCCACTAACCCT